>CALFNI010000421.1 GCA_937902695.1 uncultured Rhodanobacteraceae bacterium | reverse complement strand
GAGCTTCGCAAATGCATAGCCCGCGGCAAGGTTGAAGATCAGCGAGAGCAGCGTGATGGCACCCGCGACGAAGAGGCTGTTGAGCAGGTGGCGGCCCATGCCGGCGCGTTCGAACAACTCGCGGTAGTTCGCGAGCGTCGGATCGCGCGGCAGCAGCGGCGGCGGCAGCGTGCTCGCCTCGCCGGGTTGCATGAACGACACCGACAGCATCCAGAGCAGCGGGAACAGCGCGAAGAGCGCGAGCAGCACGAGCGCGCCGTTGACGAGCAGCGGCTGCCAGCGTGGCGCGCCGGTCACGCGGGTTCTCCGCGGCGGCCCCAGCGCAGCAGCAGCGTCGTCGCCGCGAGGATCATGAGGAACAGCAGGAACGCGATCGCCGAAGCGCGGCCGAGGCTCCACCACGTGAAGCCCTAGTCGTACATGAAATAGAGCACGCTGACCGTGCTCTGCAGGGGATTGCCCTGGGTCATCACGTACGGCTCGGCGAAGAGCTGAAAGTAGCCCGATACCGTGATGATGGCGACGAGCAGCAAGGCGGGCCGCAGCATCGGCAGCGTGATGTGACGAAGTCGCTGCGCGAGCGACGCGCCGTCGATGTGCGCCGCTTCGTAGAGATCGCGCGGAATCCCTTGCAGCGCGGCGAGCAGGATGATCATGTTGTAGCCGAAGTTCTTCCAGACGGCGAAGAGGATGATCGCCGGCATCGACCAGTGCGGATCGCCGAGCCAGTCGATCGGCGCGATGCCGAGCTCGGCGAGCGCGAAATTGATGAGGCCGTAGCGCGTGTGGAAGAGATAGCGCCAGATCACGGCGACGGCGACCACGGTCGTCACGACCGGCGCGAAGAGCGCCGTGCGAAACGCGCCCTTGAAGCGCGCGAGCCTCGAATCGAGCAGCAGCGCGGCCGTGAGCGAGACGCCGATCGACAGCGGCACGCCGGCGAGGACGAAGTAGAGCGTGTTGCCGAGCGACTTCCAGAACAGCGGCGTCTTCAGGATGTCGATGTAATTGCCGAGCCAGACGAAGCGCAGGTTGTCGAGGCTGGCGAGCGCGTAGAGATCGAAGTCGGTGAGGCTCAGCACGAATGCGGCGGCGACCGGGACGAGGAAGAAGCCGCCGATCACGACGAGCGACGGCGCGACGAACGTCCAGGCGGCGCGGCGCTCGTTCATCGTGCGCCGTTCCTCGCGAGCATCCAGCGACGCTTCTCGAGGATCTCGTCGGCGCGCGCATCGAGATCGCGGAGCGCGACGTCGGCGCTCTCGCCGCCGCGCACGACGCGCTCGGACGCGATGCGCAGCTGCTGCGCGATGCGTTCCCACTCGGGCACTTTCGGCGTCGGCTTGACGCGCTCGAGCTGGTCGCGGAACGCCCTCGCATGCACGTCGTTCGCGAGCTCGGGATCGTTCCACGTGCTGCGACGCGGCGGCAGGTCGCCGCAGAGCGCGTGGAAGCGCGCCTGCTGCCTGGGTTCGGAAAGGAACTCGATGAGCTGCCAGACCTCGCGCTTGTGCGTGCCGTTCGAGAACATGACGAGGCTGCTGCCGCCGGCGATCGCAGCCCCCGGACCGTCGGGGCCGGGCAGCGGCGCGGTGTCCCATCTGTCCTGCATGTCGGGCGGCAGGCGACGGCGGAACTCGCCGACGTTCCATGGACCGGTGATGTAGAACGTAAAGAAGCCTTTCGCGAACTCGTCCCAGACGTTCGAGATTTCCTGGTTGCTCATCGGCGGCGCCCAGCCGCGGCGGAACATCTCGACGTAGAGATCGAGCGCGCGGCGGAACGTCGGGCTTTCGAAATTGCCGCGCGTGCCGTCGTCGCGGAGCAGCGGATCGGGCCCCTGCACGCCGAGATTCAACAGCGGCTCGAACTCGTTGAGCGGCAGGAAGATCGCATAATTGCCGGTGCCGGCGTCCGCCTTGACGGCCGCGAGCGCGCGCTTCCATTCGCTCCAGTCGCGCGGGGGCCGCGGAAAACCGGCGCGGGCGAGCAAATCCTTGCGATAGAAGAGGAGCCGCGTGTCGACATACCAGGGCACGCCATAGAGCGTGCCGCCGATGACGTTGGTGTCCCAGATGCCGGCGAAGTAGTCGTCCTGCGGAATCGACTTCGATGCGTCGAGGTACGGCTGCAACGACTCGAGCGCCCCCAGCGTCGCCAGCTCCGGAATCCACGTGTTGCCGAGCTGCCCGATGTCGGGCAGCGAATCGCCGGCGAACGCGGTCAGGAGTTTCTCGTGCGCCGCGGTCAGCGGCATCTGCTGGCTTTCGACGCGGACGCCCGGATGCGCACGCTCGAAATCATCGAGGAGCTCGCGCACGACTTCGCCTTCGCGGCCGATCGTCCAGAACGTGATGACGGTGACGTCGCGGTGTCGCGCGCACGCGGCGAGCAGCACGATCGCGAGCGCGGCGAGGGCACGCACGACATCGCGCGTGCGCAGGCGTGCGATCACGGCACGGCCGCCGTCGTGTTGCCCGTCGCCGGTTCGTCGAGCCAGCCGCCCGCGAAGCCGGCGCGCTGCAGGCCACGACGGATGTAGGGGTTCTTGCGCATCACCTTCCAGACGAAATCGTCGCGGTAGTTCTCGATCATCGCGATGATAGGGCCCTGGTCGATGCCGATGTAATCGCTCGCGACCCAGCCGAAGCCCGGGATCAGGTGCCCGGTCTTCAGCGGGACATCGTAGGTGAAGCTCGGGTTGAACGCGTCGAGAAAGCCGTAGGTCGAATAGATCTGCGTGCCGAACTGATCGTGCATTTCCTCGACGGCGGGAATCACGATCTCGGGTGCGAACGGCAGCGAAGCGGCCGCGGCCGTCGGCGCGATGGTGCCGTCGTCGAATGCGTCGGCGATGCCGGCGCCGCGCGCGGAGTAGTGGCGGAACGCGCGCGTCCTGCCGGCGTAATCCTGCGAGGTGCCGGCGGGGCCGTCGCTCGCGGTGAGGCCCCAGACGTTCTCGCCGTAGAGCTTCCAGCCCATCGGGTTGGCGATCGCGTACGCGCGTTGCGCGTAGGTCGCGCGCCGGCTGTTCTCGAAGTAGTCGAAGCCGCGCTCGCGCATATACGCGTCCTGGATGCCGCGGAAGTCGATCCAGACATGCGAATACTGGTGACCGAACAGCGGCGCGAAGCCGAGGTATTCCTGCTCCTCGAACGTGCCCCATGCGCGCTTGTAGGTCTTCGTCCACGCGGTCCACGCGTTGGCGCCGACGCCTTCGGACGGCGAGCCGAGCGCGAGGATGTAGATCAGCATGCCTTCGTTGTAGCCCTGCCAGTCGTACGCGATGTAGCCCTGTTTCGGCATCCAGCCCATTGCGATCAGCGGCGGGCGCGCCTGCATCCACGGCCATTCGACGCGGCGGTAGATCGTGTCGGCGAGGCGGCGGATGTCGGCCTCGTCCTTCGTGTCCTGATCGAAATACGACTGCGAGAAAAGCACGCCGGCGAGGAGGAGCGCGGTATCGACCGACGAAAGCTCGACCCAGTCGGCGTAGCGCGCGCCGGTCTTGAGGTCGAGGAAGTGATAGTAGAACCCGTGATAGCCCGCCATGCCTTCGGCGCGCGAGCCCTGCGGCGCGCCTTCGAGGAAGCGCAGCGTCGCGAGCGTGCGCTCGGCGGCCTGATCGCGCGTGACATAGCCGCGGTCGACGCCGATCCCGTACGCGGTCAGCGCGAAGCCGATCGCGGCGATGCTCGAAAACGGCTCGGTGTACGGATAGCGGTCGGGCACGAGGCCGGTGTCGGGGTTCGCGGTTTCCCAGAAGTAGTTGAACGTGCGGCGCTCGATGTCGTCGAACAGCGGCGTCAGTGGCGGGCGCAGCAGCGGCGTGACGGCGGCTCGCGGCGGCTCGGGTTCGTGCTGGCTGCAG
>CALFNI010000420.1 GCA_937902695.1 uncultured Rhodanobacteraceae bacterium | reverse complement strand
TCTCGATGCTCATCTCGCTGACGCTGACGCCGATGATGTGCGCGTATCTCCTGAAGCAGGACGCGCTGCCGGCCGACGACACGGCGCGCGAGGCCGGCAAGCGCACCTGGTGGACCCGCCTCGTCGACGGCTACGCATCGACGCTCGACTGGGTGCTCGCGCGCCAGCCGCTGATGCTCGGCGTCGCGACCATCACGGTCGTCGTCACGATCGCGCTCTACATCATCATTCCGAAGGGTCTCTTGCCCGAGCAGGACACGGGCCTCATCACCGGCGTCGTCCAGGCCGATCAGAACATCGCGTTCCCGGCGATGCAGCAGCGCACCGAAGCGGTCGCCGCGGCGCTGCGCGGAGAACCTGACGTCGCCGACGTCGCGGCATTCATCGGCGCAGGCTCGATCAATCCGACGTTGAACCAGGGCCAGCTCTCGATCGTGCTGAAGCCGCGCAACGAACGCGGCACGCTCGACAGCGTCGTCGCACGCCTGCAGAAGGCGGTCGCCGGCATTCCCGGCATCGCGCTGTACCTCAAGCCCGTGCAGGACGTCGCACTCGACACGCGCGTCGCGTCGACCGAATACCAGTACGCATTGTCGGACGTCAACTCGAGCGAGCTCGCCACCTTCGTGCAGAAGATGACCGATGCCTTGCGGCAGCGGCGCGAGCTCGCCGATGTCGGCAACAATCTGGCGAACCAGGGCAACGAGCTCAAGCTCACGATCGATCGCGAGAAGGCGAGCCGCCTCGGCGTGCCGGTGCAGACGATCGACGATACGCTCTACGACGCGTTCGGCCAGCGGCAGATCTCGACGATCTTCACGCAGATGAACCAGTACCGCGTCGTGCTGGAAGCCGCACCGGAGTTCCGCAACAGCGCGGATCTTCTCGACAAGCTGACCGTGCGCGGCAACGGCAACGGCGCGCTGACCGGCAGCAACGCGACGACGCTCGGACAAGTCGCGTCGAGCAACTCCGCGACGCCGGCCGGCATCGGCAACACCGGCAACATCGGCATCTCGCTCGGCGGCGGCGGCACGATTCCGCTGTCTTCACTCGCGAGCGCGGTCGCCGGCGATGCGCCGCTCGTCGTGAGCCACCAGGACCAGCTGCCGGCGGTCACGATTTCGTTCAACCTCGCGCCGGGCTATTCGTTGTCCGATGCCGTCGACGCCGTGCATACGGTCGAAGCGCGGATGGCGTTCCCGCCGCAGGTGCGCGGCCAGTTCATCGGCAAGGCCGCCGAGTTCTCGGCCTCGCTGACCGACGAAGTGCTGCTGCTCGCCGCCGTCGTCGTGATCTACATCGTGCTCGGCGTGCTCTACGAGAGCTACATCCATCCGATCACGATCATCTCGACGCTGCCGCCCGCCGGCGTCGGCGCGCTGCTCGCGCTGATGGTGTGCGGCATGAGCCTCTCGGTCGACGGCATCGTGGGCATCGTGCTCCTGATCGGCATCGTCAAGAAGAACGCGATCATGATGATCGATTTCGCGCTCGACGCGCAGCGCGAGGGCATGAGCCCGCACGACGCGATCCGGCGCGCGTGCCTCCTGCGTTTTCGTCCCATCATGATGACGACCGCCGCTGCACTGCTCGGCGCGCTGCCGCTTGCGCTCGGCAATGGCATCGGCTCGGAGCTGCGCAAGCCGCTCGGCGTTTCGATCGTCGGCGGGCTGCTGCTGTCGCAGTTGATTACGCTGTACACGACGCCGGTGATTTATCTCTACTTCGAGCGATTGAGCGATTGGGCGAAGGAGCGGCGTGCGAAGCGCGTGGCGTTGCGGGAGCGTGTGGCGTGAGGCGGAGCGCCTTCGCACGCGTGCCCTCGCCCTGCCCTCTCCCGCACGCGGGAGAGGGGGAAGACCTCACAGGTCGGCTAGCTCGCGCTGTTCCCCCTCTCCCGCTTGCGGGAGAGGGGAAGAGCAACGTCAATCCTCTGCAAGCTCGCGCATTTCCCCCTCTCCCGCGTGCGGGAGAGGGCTGGGGTGAGGGCACGCTTGAATCAACGCCTCAAGAATGCTTTCAAGCACGGCTTCAGTCTCCGACAACACTTCATTGTTCCAGAACCGGATCACACGAAAGCCTAGTCGTGCAAGATGACGCGTGCGTTCGAGCTCCTCAATCAGGCGCTCGTCGTGCTGACTTCCGTCTACTTCGACTACCAGCCTCGCTCGCAGGCATACGAAGTCCGCGACGTACGGTCCGAGCGGAGCTTGCCTGCGGAATCGATAACCGCTCAGGCGACGGTTGCGAAGGAATCGCCACAACAGACGCTCGGCATCTGTCGCGTTGCTACGTAGTTCGCGTGCGTGCGGAACGAGGGAAGCCATGTCGCAAGCGTGCCCTCACCCTGCACTCTCCCGCGAGCGGGAGAGGGGAAAGGAAAGCGTGCGATTTGTTCGGTGCCTCGCGTAGGAATCGGGCGCCATGAACATCTCCGCACCTTTCGTCAAACGCCCGATCGGCACCTCGCTGCTCGCGCTCGGCATGGCCGTATGCGGCGCCATCTGCTATTTCATGCTCGGCGTCGCCGCGCTCCCGAATCTCGAGTTCCCGGCGATCTTCGTCACCGCGAGCCAGCCCGGCGCGAGTGCCGACACGATGGCCTCGACCGTCGCCGCGCCGCTCGAGCGCCATCTCGGGCAGATCCCCGGCATCGACACGATGAGCTCGCGATCGAGCGAAGGCTCGGCGTCGGTCATCATGATTTTCCAGACCGGGCGCAAGGTCGATTCGGCCGCACGCGACGTGCAGGCTGCGATCAATGCAGCGGCGCCCGATCTCCCGTCCGGCCTCACCAACGCACCGACCTACCGCAAGGCCAACCCGAACGCGCAGCCGGTCGTCGCGCTGGCGCTGACGAGCCAGACGCAGCCGCTCTCGAAGCTCTACGACCTCGCCGATTCGCTGCTCGCGCAGCACATCCGCCAGCTCGATGGCGTCGCCGACGTCGAAGTCGCCGGCGGCGCGACGCCGGCGATCCGCGTCGACGTGAACCTGCGCGCGCTCAATGCGATGGGGCTCTCTCCGGATCAGCTGCGCAACGCGCTCGCCGCGGCGAACGTGACCTCGCCGCAGGGCTTTCTCTCCGACGGTCGCACGCTGATCGCGGTGTCGGCGAACGATGCGCTGCACACGGCCGACGAGTTCGCCGATGTCGTGATCTCGGCCAGGAACGGCGTGCCGGTGCGCCTCAAGGACGTCGCGCGCGTCTACGACGGCCAGCAGGATCAGTACCAGGCGGCATGGTACGGCGCGCAGCGCGCGATCCTGATGTTCGTGCGCAAGCAGGCCGATGCGAACGTGATCCAGACCGTCGATTCGATCAAGAACGACGTCCCCACGATGGAAGCATGGCTGCCGGCCGGCGTTGCGCTGACCCCGTTCTTCGACCGCACGCCGATCATCCGCGCGTCGATCGACGAGGTGCAGATCTCGCTGCTGATTTCGCTCTCGATGGTCGTGCTGACGATGGCGCTGTTCCTGCGCCGCCTCGCGCCGACCCTGATCGCGGCGACCGCGGTGCCGCTCTCGCTCGCCAGCGCGTTCGTGATCATGTACATCCTCGGCTACACGCTCGACAACATGTCGCTGATGGCGCTCGTGATCGCCATTGGCTTTGTCGTCGACGATGCGATCGTCGTCATCGAGAACGTCATCCGCCACGTCGACGCCGGCATGCCGCGCCTCGAGGCGACGCTCGCCGGCGCGAAGGAAATCGGCTTCACGATCGTGTCGATCACGGCATCGCTGATCGCGGTGTTCATTCCGCTGCTGTTCGCCGGCGGCATCACCGGCATGTTCTTCAAGGAGTTCACGGTCACGCTGTGCTCGGCGATCGCGTTCTCGGCGATCGTCTCGCTGACGCTGACGCCTGCGCTATGCGGCAGGTTCCTGAAGCCGCACGCCGAAGGCAGGCACACGCGCGTGGGCGATGCGCTCGACCGCTTCCACGCACGCATGCTGGCGACGTACGCGGGCGCGCTCGATTTCTCGCTGCGTCATCCGCGCGTGATGGCGCTGCAGCCGCTGGTGCTCGTCGCGATCACGTTCTTCCTCGCCGGCGCGGTCTCCAAGACCCTCTTCCCGCAGCAGGACACCGGCATGCTGCAGGGACGCACCAGCGCGAGCGCGGA
>CALFNI010000419.1 GCA_937902695.1 uncultured Rhodanobacteraceae bacterium | reverse complement strand
GGCGGAACCGGCGCGTAGCGCGATTCGATCTCGGCGATGCGCTCGGCGTCGGCGGTCGCGCAGACCGATTCCATCAATGCGACCGCGCGCAGGCCTTCTTCGGGCGGTACCGGCGGCGGCGTCTTGTCGTGCAGCGCCTGCGCGAAACCGGCGGCGCCGGCCTGGATGCCGGGCGAGGGCTTGAGCTGCTTCGTCGCGAAGCGCAGGACGTTCCACGGCACGCGGAACACGTCGGCGAGCCCGCTCATGAACGCGTTCATGACGATGCCGATGAACTTCGGGCCGGGCAGCACGCGGTGTACGCGGCAGATCTGCAGGAAACGGTCGACCTCGATCGTGCCGCGCGTGCCGCGCACGACGATGCGGCTTTCCATCGGCCGCGCATTCCACGACAGCAGCAGCCGGCCGAGGCCGTGCTCGCAGCGCGCGTCGGCGTGCCATTCGTCGAACTTGAGGTTCGGATTCGTGCCGGTCGCGCGATAGCCGACGTCGAGATCGCCGACGGTGCCCAGGAACGCCTCGAGCACGTAGAGCCCGTGCACGCCGAGATCGCGGAACGGATAGGAACCCTGGCGGACCAGCGCCGGCAGCGGCCCGCCGGCGTATTCGGGATATTCGGAGCTGCGCAGCACGTCGACCGACAGCACGTCGCCGCAGGTGCCGGTACGCGCGTGCCCGAGGGCCTTGACGACGACCGGGTCGAGGCGGTCCGAGTGGTTGACCGACAGCACGAGGCCTTTTTCCTTCGCGCGCGCGATCATCGTCTCGCACTCGGCGACCGATTCGGCCATCGGCTTCTCGACGAGCACGTGGCAGCCCATGTCGAGCGCCTGCAGCGCGAGCGCGCAATGACTCGCCGGCGGCGTCAGCACGTAGACCGCGTCCGGCCGGGCGCCGGCGAGATCGCCGAGCGTGCGTCCGACCATCGGTACGCCGAAGCGCCCGGCGAGCGTGTTGGCCATCGCGGTGTCGAGATCGGCCAGCGCGACGATATCGACGAAGTCGAGCCGTTTCAGCGCGGCGAGGTGATACGCCGCGACGTAGCCTGCGCCGACGACGGCGACGCGCAGTCTCTGTTTCGATTCCGGTTCCATGAAACGCCTCGAAGGAATGGTTCAATCAGGTGATGGTTGGCGCCGCGACAGCGCCGCGGACACCGCGGCGAGCACGTCGGCGACGCGGCGATCCCAGCTCTGGTCGGCGACCGCGGCGCTGCGTTCGGCGCGAAGTCCGGGCCGCTCCTCGCGCAGCGCATCCTCGATCGCGGCGAGGAAACCTTCGCGATCGTCGGCGATGCGCACCCAGCGCGCGAACTTCTCGATCTCGGCATTGCGCACGCTGACGACAGGCTTGCCTGCCGCAAGATACTCGCGAAGCTTCAGCGGATTCGCGTTGGCGACCTGCCGGTTCAGTCGGTACGGGATGATCGCGACGTCGAACGCCTTCGCCCATGCCGGCAGGCTCGCATACGGCTGCGCGCCGACGAGGCGCACGTTCGGCAGCGCGGCGAGGCGCGAGACATCGGCAGCGGCGTGTCCGATCAGCAGGAACGTCCATGCCGGCCGGGCGCGCGCGAGCGATTCGATGAGCTCGAAATCGATCCACTCGTGCAGCGAGCCGAAGTAGCCGATGACCGGATGGGCGAGATCGCGCGCGGCGGGCGGAATCTCGGTGCGCTCGTCGAAGGCCTTCGCGAAGAGCTCGACGTCGACGCCGTGCGGCGCGAACACCGTATTGGGATTCAGCGCGCGCTTGGCGTCGAGCAATGCGGGCGGCGCGACGAAGACGATGTCGGCCGTGCGCGTCAATGCCGCGTCGCGCGCGCCGATCAGGTCGGCGTCGACGCCCGGATGCGCGGCGTAGTCGTCGATGCAGTAGTAGACGCAGAGCGACTCGCCGAGATGGCCGGCCATGAAGCCCGGGTGCGGGACGACGAACCACGAGATCGAGCGCGCGATGCCGGCTGCGCGGAGCGCACGCCGAACCGCACGGATGCCGAACCAGCGGTTCAGCGCGTCGACGCCGGGCAGGCGGCGGAACGGTATCTGCGGCACGGTGCAGAGCCAGAGGTTGTCACGCACGCGGCGCGGCGGCTTCAGCGCGGCGACGAGCTTGCGCGCCATCCGGCGCACGTCGCGGCCGCTCGCCTGCGGCGCGCGCAGGCCCGGGCTCGCGACGTACAGCACGGGCATGACGCGGGCGAGCCGTTCGGCGACGTGATGACTGCTGGTGCGGTTCTCCGCCTGCCAGTCATTGCCGAAGTAGACGACCCCGATATCCGTGAATGACAATCGCGCGTCGTCCACTGCACCCTCTGCATGCGGGCCGTGGCGGCGAATCGCCATCGCGTTCATGGCGCGCGATGATCGCGGCGCGATGTCGCGACGACGCGGAACCAGCGGATCGACGGTCACGGAGTTGGCTGACGCGGACATGACTTCCCCGGAGATTCGATCGCACCGAGCCGCCCGGTCAGGGGCGCTAGTTTCCGGCCTCGAGGCCGGCAACGCAACCACGCTGCCGGCGCGGATTTTTCACGCACGCTGCACGTTTTCCATGCGGAGGTCGGCCACGTGACGAAGCCCCTGGTCAGCGTGGTCATGCCGGTTTTCAATGCGGAGGCGACCTTGCGCCGCGCGATCGACTCGGTGCTGCAGCAAAGCCATGTCGAGCTCGAGCTGCTCGCCGTCGACGACGGCTCGCGCGATGCGTCGTGGACGCTGCTGAAGGCGTATGCGGCGGCCGACAGGCGCGTGCGCTCGCTTCAGGCCGCTTCGAACGGCGGCGTCGCGGCGGCGCGCAATCTCGCGCTCGATGCGGCGGCAGGGCAATTCGTCGCGTTCCTCGACAGCGACGACTGGTGGCATCCGCAGAAACTCGAGCGGCAGCTGGCGACGATGCGCGATACCGGCGCGCGCGTCAGCTACACCGCGTTCCAGCGCGTCGCCGAGGACGGCCGCGTGCTCTCGAACGTGAACCCGCCCGCCGAAGTGACCTACGCGGACATGCTGCGCAGCAACCATATCGGCAACCTGACCGGCATGTACGCGCGCGAACTCGGCGACACGCGGTTCCTGAAGATCGGCCACGAAGACTATGTGTTCTGGCTCGACCGCGTGCGGCGCGCGGGGCGCGCGGTCTGCGTGCCGTCCGAAGGACCGCTCGCCTGGTACCTCGTGCGCCAGAACTCGGTGTCGTCGAACAAGCTGCGCGCGGCGACGTGGCAATGGCGCATCTATCGCGACGTCGAGAAGCTCGGCCTCGTCGCCTCGCTTCGCTACATGGCGTTTTATGTCTGGCACGCGCTCGCCAAGCGGCGGCGCGCCTGAGGCGCATCACTGCGCCGCAGCGGGAATGACCGCGGGCCTTTCGGGCGGCGTGCCGGGCGCGGGAAAGTGCTTGACGAGCCATTGCACGGTGCCGCCGCTCCGATTGTTCCAGTTGAAGCGGCGCGCGGTCTCGTCGTTCCTGGCACAGCCTTGCGCATACGATCCGGCGATCAGCGCGAGGCGGTGCTCGAGCGCTTTCGCTTGCGCGGGATCGCTCGTGAAATACCGCGCGAGCGCGACGGGCAATGCGAGCTCGACGTTGTGCTGGTCGGTGTACTTTCCGTTGTGCGTCTGCAGATCGATCAGCGTCTGCGGCGTCGCGAGCGACGACGACCAATACCATGACATCTGCCCGTCGGGACCGCTGCACGGATCGCGACCCCAGTCCGAGGCGTGCTGGGCGAGCGTGTCCGCGGCGATCCAGCCGTAACGCTCGAGGTAACCGCCGAACGCGACGAGCATCGGCGGAATGCGCGCATCGCCGGTGACGAGCCACGCATGCCAGAGCCCATCGGCGATGTTCTCGCTCATCCAGGGCGAGGTGCCGCGAACGTCATAGACCGCGTCGTATGGAGCGCCTTCGTGCGTCTGCCAGCTGTTCCGCCACGAGCCGTCCGGCGGATGCTTGTCGGGGTTTGCGGCCTGATGATCGCGAAGCCAAACCAGGCGCCTGCCGACGTCTTCGAGGTAGGCGGCTTTGCCGGTCAGCTCGTACGCCGATACTGTCTCGAGCAAGCCGAGACCGGCGAAGCGCTCGGTGAACGACTGATCGACGCGCGCGTAAGGCTGGTGCGTTTCCGCCGCGTGCCGCTGCCAGACGCCGATCATGCTGTCGACCAGCGCTGCGTCATGCTCGCTGTCGTCGCCGGTCAAGCCGACGGCGAGCAGGATCGGTTCGACGTAGACGTACTTGGCATCACAGGGCTTGACCTCGCCGAAGGCGAACTCGCCGACGCACGAGCGCTTGAACAACGGCGCGTTGCGCGTGATGTGGGCCATGTAGAAGCGGTAGCTCAGCACCGCGGCCTGCAGGTAATCGAGGCGGCCGGTGCGCACGTACTGCTTGAACAATGTCGACGTGCGATCGAACAGCCACGCGCTCGATTCGCGCGTCGGCAACGCTTTTGCCCATGCGAACTGCGTGTCGACGTAGCGGTCATATGCGTTCGCCGGATCCGCCGGCTGCTGCGGACCGGCGATCAGCGAGGCGGTGAGCCACTCTGCATCCAGCGTGCCGAGCACGCCCGGCACCTTGAGGCCGGCCTCGG
This sequence comes from uncultured Rhodanobacteraceae bacterium, assembly GCA_937902695.1. GTDB lineage: Bacteria > Pseudomonadota > Gammaproteobacteria > Xanthomonadales > Rhodanobacteraceae > Dokdonella_A. The sequence continues at coordinate 7,644 of CALFNI010000419.1, read as the reverse complement.
CTTCGATCATTCCGTCGGCATACGGCCAGCCGGGCGCATCGATCGTGCGTGGCGCATCGAATGCAAAGAAGTAATGCGCCGTGTCGCCCGTCAGGTGCGCGCGGAATTGCGCGCGCACCGCCCGGATGCTGCGTTTGTTCGGATACCAGTACAGCATCGGCTCGACGTGCGCGGCGATTTCGTGCTCCTGCGCATCGAGAATGCGCACGCGCGCCACGTCCTGCAATTGGCCGGGCGCGAACGGAATGCCGACGGTGACGGCGACGTCGTCGCCGACGCCGCCGTTGCGATGCAGATCGATGCGCTGCAGCGCGGGCGGTTCGGCAGATGCGGCACGCGGCACGGCCCATGCGAGGCCGAGCAGGAGCAACCCCGCGATGGAGAACCGGAACGCCTGGCACGGAAGGGCGGGCATGCGACGGGGTCGGAGCTCAGGCCTCGCGACGTCTCTTGAGACCGCGCATCGCGCGGATGAGCGCGGGCGGCGTGCACGCGGTCACGACGCCGAGGCAGGCGGCGCCGGACGGGCGCACCGAGAACGCGCGCAGATAGGATGCGATCGCCGAGGAGCGACGGTTGTAGCGCAACTCGCTGCGGCCGTGCCGCAGATGATGCTCGGCGATGGTGGTCGCGACGAGCGCCGGGTACCTGGCGGCGAGGTCGGGCTCCTTTTCGATGAGCTCGCGATAGACGTTCAGAACCTTCTCGTAGCCTGCGGAGCTGTCTTCGCTGAGGCTGCCGGCGACCGGCCGCTTGTACACCGCCGGGAACTCGACGATGGCCACCTGCGGTTGCCTGATCACGACCTGCAGGAAGAACTTGATGTCCTCGGCGAACGGCAGCGATTCGTCGAACCCGCCGACGCGCTCGTAGGCGCGGCGGCGCACCATCACCGAGGACGTGCCGAGGTACGGCTTGCGGAACGTCGGCTCGAGCTCGTCGATCAGCGTGTGCGGCGGAACCGGATCGAACGGGATCTTCGCTTCGGGATGGAATTGCCCGGTCTCGAAGACGATGCGCGTGTAGTTGAGATCGCTATCCGGATAGCGTTCCATCAGGGCGACCTGCGCGGCGATCTTCTGCGGATGCCAGATGTCGTCCGCGTCGAGGAACGCGATGAGGTCGCCGCGGCAGGCGCGCATGCCGACGTTGCGCGCCGACGAGACGCCTCCATTGGGCTTGCGGATGCAGGTGACGCCGGGAATCGATTCGGCGATGGACGCCGTCGCATCCTTCGAGCCGTCGTCGATGACGATGACTTCCATGTCCGGATGGGTCTGCGCGACTGCGGAGCGGCAGGCCAGCTCGATGAATTGAGCGGCGTTGTAGGCGGGAATGATGACGGAAACTTTTGCCATTTCTCGACCAGATTCCTTTCGCGATCGGAGTGTATCAGACCCGGTTCAGGCGTCGGCCGGCGTGTTGGCGCGGCGCTTTGCCCAGGCAAGAAAGCCTTCGATCGCGTGCAGTCGCGCGCGGCCGAGCCGGTGCACGAGATCGTGCATGTAGTCGATGCTGCGGTGGTCCCAGCAGCCGCCGACGAAGGTGCCGATGACGTAGAGCGGCCCGAACACCAGGGCGCCCAGGAACAGTGCCGGCCACGGCGGCAGGTAATGCGAGATCAGCTTGGCGGGGATGGCGGCGGCGACGGCCACCGCGAGCACGCGCGCGATCTGCGACCACGGCAGCTTCGCCTTGTTGATGCGCAACGCAAGCCAGAATTGGGTGGTCGCATTGAGTATCGCATCGAGCGCGAAGCTCACGACGCCGCCGACCAGGCCGTAGTGGATGATCATGTAGATGCCGACCGGAACCTTGATGGCGCCGTTCATGATCGTCACGATGAGGATGTTGCGCTGCTGGTCCGTGCTGACCAGGAGGCTGCTCGCGGTCCCGGCGACGATGATCGTCAGGCAGCACGAGGCGAGGGTCCACGTCAGTGTCATGGCCGCCGGATGGTAGGCGGCGCCGTAGAGCGCAACGATGACGTCGGGCGCCGCCGAGATGCCGAACGCCGCGACGGGTGCCGAAAGAATCGTCAGGTGCACGATCGACAGCACGAAACGCCGCCGCGCGGCATCCGGATTTTCGCCGAGCGAGCGCGCCATGAACGGCAGCAGCGTCGCGGCGAATACGCCGGGCACGAGCAGCGAGGCGCTGCTCGCGAGCTGATATGCCGCGCGGAACTGTCCCGCGTCGGCAGACGTTCCCCACACGTTGAGAAACAGGACCTCCGAGCCGCTCGCACAGAAGAACGCGACGAACATCTTGATCGTCGCGTAGATCGAGTAGTTGCGGATGCGGGCGCGGAGCTCCTGCGGAAGCTCCAGGCCGGCTTCGGCCTTCGGGACCAGGCCGCGGATGCGCCATCCCGATACGAAGCAGAAGCCGATGCTGACGAGCGCATAGACGAGCACGAAACCTTCGATCGATGCCCTTGCCAGAATCGCGATGCCGACCAGCGCGAGATTGATCGGCGCGACGATGGCGGCGATCGTCGCGGTCGACCGGAAGTTCTCGAAGCCCTTGGCGACCGCGATGTTGAGCATGTACGGCGCGCGCATCGATACCGACAGCAGCAGCAGGCCGAATCCGACCATGTTGATGTCCGGGACCAGCTTCTGTCCGGCTACGAGGTAAACCGTTGCGCTCACGACCAGGACCGCGATCAGCATCCTTCTTTGCATGCGCCGCAGAAGCCGGACCAGCGCCGCGAGCAGGTCCGGGCGGCCGTTGCCGCGAAGCTCGGCCACGAACTTGATCATTCCGGTCGTGATGCCGGCGTTGGTCAGCGCGATGCCGAGCCCGGCCAGCCACATGATCAGGCCGTAGATGCCGAAGTCGCTCGGCCCGAGATACCGCGCAAGGAGAATCGACGTGAGCATGCCGAGGAAATACTCGACATAGATGCCGACGGAGGCGAAGAGCGTATTGCCGAGAAGGAGCTTGCGTTCGCTCATGCTTCGCGCGCGCCCGCAATCCCGATGGCATGCACGAAGGCGACGTCGGACTCGGCCGGAATCGTCACTTCGACGTGCCCGCGCTCAGCTCGACCACGAATCCCCCATTGCCGGGACCGCCTTCGATGTCGACGCGCCAGCCGGAAAGATACTCGGCCGGATCCTTCCGCGACCATTCGACGAGGTCGATCTGCGCATTCGCCGGCTCGACGACATGGATCAGCAACGAGCCGGCGTGGATACCGTCCGCGGCCACGACGGGCTTCTTCGGCACGTTGACCTGGAAGATCGCGTGCATGCCGTCGTCGACCAGGAACGTATCGCGCACCGTGAGTTTCCGGTTCGCAAAATCGATGTCGCGCTTCCAGATGTGCACGCCCGATCCGTCCGCGTAGACGGGCGAGAGGTCGGCGCTCGCCGCGATCGCGCCGTGCCCGGCGTCGTCGGCACGGATGGTCACGAGCGCGCGCGAACCTGCGTGCTGGGGCACCGTCGTGCCGTGGCGGACGAAGCGAAGCACGTTGTTCGTTTCGGTACCCTGCTGGATCCCGCTGTGCGTCCAGATGTTCTCGGTCACGGCGAGCCAGTCGCCCTGGAAGAGCGTGAACGCGCCTTGCTCCTGGTGTGCATGACTTTCGGAGTACTTTCCTGCCACGAATGCGAGCCACGTTGCATCGCGCGACCATGCGCTTCGGGCGAACAGGTTGCCGACGCCGGACGCATAATACGTCAGTGCCGACGGCTGCTTCGGCTTGGCATCCGGCGTGACGGCCGGCAGGAGGTCGTAGCGGAAATTGGCGCCGCTTTTCATCTCCCGCACGGAAATGCTCGTGAGCCACCAGGACGCCATCTGCCTGGCCGCGACATCGTGCGTGAGACGGCGGGCTTCGAGCACGAGGCGCCGCTGGTAGTCGTAGAGCTCGGGCACCGATACGCGCGCCTGATCGCCGATCGGCGCGAAGCGGTCGAGCGTCGGCACCGTCGCGTGCACCCAGTAGGAAATCGCGTCGGTGAGGTGCGGACTCGCGTTGGCGAGATCGTTGCCGGTCGCATCGAGCCAAGTCTGATACAGCGAGAAAAGCCGCATCTGCGCCGAGCCGTAGGCCGTTCCTTCGAGACTTCCGCCGCCGGGAAGGCGCGAGAACTCGACGACGACGCCGGGCAACAGCGTCGTGCACAGCGCGTTCAGCCATTGCGCGTTGCCGCTCGCGAGCGCCCATTCCATCGTGGCTTCGAGGAAGCTGTAGTAGTAGTTGTTGGCGGGATCGGCGATCGACCATCCGCTCCACGGATGGATCGCGTTGCCCCAGCGCGCGGCTTTGGGATTCCAGACGTTCCACACGGCCTGATCGGCGAGCGCGCTCCAGCGCGTGCGCTGATCGTCCGACATCGACGTGCGGCAGTGGGCGAACGTCCGGGCGAGATCGGCGATCTTAGGTCCAACCTCGAGATAGGAATCGTGTGCGAGCGACGCTGCCTCGCCGCGCGCGATGGCCGCCTCGTCGCTCCTGACGCGGGCGTCGACGACGGCGACGGCCGCGTCGCAATATCCGCGGGCGGCCTTCGCATCCGGCGTGAGCGACGCGAGCAGCACCGCATCGGTCGGCGACAGCGAGCCGTCCTTCGCCTCGATCCGGCCATCGACCCATTGATGGAAGCGCTCGAACGCCCGCGAACCCTTGTCGACGTAGCCGAGATCCGGTTGCAGCTTCGCGCCGGTCGGGCAGGCGGCATCGTCGGCATCGGCGCCGACGCTGAAGACGCAAAGCGCGAGCGCGAGCGTCCGCCGCAAGCGGCGCCTGCGCACGGCGATCGCGCCCTTGCGCCACGGCGAAGGGTCCGCGCGGCGAGGGAATCGGCTCATGTCCGTGCCGTCTTGCGTTCCCATTGCAGCGCAGTGCCGACGATGAAATCGAGATCGTCGTGCTGCGGGGTCCAGCCGAGCACGCGCTGCAGACGATCGCTGCGGGCGATCAGCATCGGCGGATCGCCGGCGCGGCGCGGTTCCTCGACGACATCGAGCGTTCGTCCGCTGACGCGGGCGACCGTGTCGAGCACTTCGCGCACGCTGTAGCCGTGGCCGTAGCCGCAGTTGAGCGTCAGCGATTCGCCGCCGTCGCGAAGGTGCTGCAGCGCGCGCACGTGCGCGGCGGCGAGATCCTCGACATGGATGTAGTCGCGGATGCAGGTGCCGTCCGGCGTCGGATAATCGGTGCCGAAGATCGCGATGCGCTCGCGCTTGCCGGCCGCGTGCTCGCAGGCGACCTTGATCAGCAGCGTCGCGTGCAGCGTCGACTGGCCGATGCGTCCCGACGGATCGCAGCCGGCGACGTTGAAGTAGCGCAGGATCACGTGGCGCAGCGCGCTCGCGGCCGAGAGATCGCGCAGCATCGTCTCGCTCATGAGCTTCGAGGCGCCGTACGGATTGATCGGCTGCGTCGGCGTCGATTCCTCGGCGACGCCGGACGCCGGCATCCCGTACACGGCCGCGGTCGACGAGAACACGAAATGGCGCACGCCGGCGGTGGCGCAGCTCGCCAGCAGGCTGCGGGTGGCGCAGGTGTTGTTGCCGTAGTACTTCAGCGGATCGCGCACCGACTCGTGCACGATAGTGTGCGCGGCGAAGTGCATCACGGTGTCGATGCGGTGCTCGGCGAGCACGCGTTCGACCAGCGCGCGATCGCCGACGTCGCCGACGACGAGCGGCGCGCCGAGCGTCGCCTCGCGGAATCCGGTGCTGAGGTTGTCCAGTATGACGACCGATTCGCCGTGCCCGGTGAGCTGACGCGCGACGTGACTGCCGATGTAGCCGGCGCCGCCGGTAACGAGAATAGTGCTCATCGAACTCGAAACGTTCCTGGAGGCGAAGCGTCATCCCCGCCGGGGATACGGAAGGCTCGTCGCGCCGGCACCGATGCGGCGCATGTCAGCGCGTGTAGACGAGGGCGAAGTAGACGATGTTCTGGTCGAAGCTCTGGTCCACGACGTTGCTGTCGCGCTTGTAGTGCGTCAGCTCGATCCGCCCGCCCCAGTTGCGCGTCCATTGCTGACTCAGGATCGCACTCAGCATCCAGGTCTTGTCCTCGCGCCCGATGCTGTCGTAGCGGAGATTCTCGCCGGTCGCGGCGAGACCGAGCGTCAGCAGCGGCCGCAGCAGATAGGACAGGCCCGCCGTGACGCCGCGGTCGGTCTCGTTGAGTCCGGTCGTCAGCGTCGCGCCGTCGGAGTAGTCGAGCTCGCGGTAATACGGATTGACATTGAACGTCAGCCGCTCGCCGGCCCAGCGATACCCGACGCCGAGCCGGTGCTCGAGATAGGCCTGCGAAGTCGTCGTGGCGTCGCCGACGGCGATCCCGGCCGGCGGCTGCCCGCTGGTCGGTGTCTGGACGTCGGTCGTTGCGATCATGCTCGAGGCCGCATCGGAGAACTGATAGGCGAGATCGAGTGTGAAAGTGCTGCGCTCGCTCGAGTGCCAGCTGAGCGTGGCGCGGCCGAGCGGTTCGTCGCGATCGGCGAACGCGTTGCCCGAATAGTTGAGCCACATGTAGCCGAGATCGGCGACGAGATCGACCTTGTTCCATTTCTGCGTGTAGCGGCCGAATACGCTGTAACGGTTGTAATCCGGGCCGCCGATGGCGTCGGTGAAGTGGATATGCTCGTCCTCGGCGTTCGCCGAGATCGCGCTGGTCGGATCAAGATCCTTGATCAGGCGCAGCGCGGCACCGGCGCGCTGCGAGTTGAACTGCTTGGTCTTGTCGGCATAGCTGTTGACGTAGCGCAGGTCCGCCTCGCCGCGCACCGTCTCGCCGACGCGGAAATCGAGCGTCGGCACGACCGCGAAGACATTGGTCTGCTGCTGATTGTTGGGCGTGTTCGGCTGCAGCGCATTCACGGGCTGCACGGAGAGATAGTCCTGGACGGTGATGTTCAGCCGCTGCGGCACGGCCGTCCAGTTGACGCGGCCCGCGAGCTGGCCGCGTACTTCGTCGGAGAACTCGCCGCCGAGGTAATCGCGGTATTGCAGGACGCCGTTGGCGGCCGCCTGCACGGTCGCGCCGTCCTGCGCGAGGCCGAACGCGATCTGCGGCTCGAGGATGTCCTCGCTGACCGGATCGTGCTCGCTGAGATTCACGTTGTCGTTGTGCTCGAGGCCGAGATCGATGTGGTAGTCGATGGGCGCGGCGAGCGCCATGGACGGCACTGCGAATGCGAGCACCAGGCCGGGCACGCACACAAGCGGGTATCGCGGCAGCATGACCCCCTCCCCCTTCCCGTTGCCTAGGGCACGTGGTTGAACACGACGCCGGCAACCTTGTTCTGATCGAAGTTCGCCAGCGCCTTGTTCACGGCGTCCGGCGTGTCGCGGCCATAGCCGACCACGAGCACGACGAAGTCGGCGAGGTCGGCGAGAATGCGCGCATCCGGCGAGCCCTTGACCGCCGGACTGTCCAGGAAAAGATAGCGATCGTTGTAGCGGCTGCGCAGCGAATCGATCACCGCGCGCATGCGGAACGAGGAGAAGTATTCCGCGCTGATCTCGCGCTGGCGCCCCGCCGGGATCAGGCGCAGGCGCGGAATGCCTGTGTGGTAGAGGATCTTCTCGACGCTGAGTTCGGGATGCTCGAGGTAGTCGATGAGGCCGCTCTCGGACGCGTTGACGCCGAGCGCCGTCTGCTGCGAGGAA
>CALFNI010000418.1 GCA_937902695.1 uncultured Rhodanobacteraceae bacterium | reverse complement strand
GTTGATTCGCGATTCGGGCCTTCCGTACACGATCGTCCATTCGACACAGTTCTTCGAGTTCCTGCCCGGCATCATCCAGTCGGCGGCGGACGGCTCGACGATCCGGCTCTCGCCGGCGTTCGTGCAGCCGATCGCGTCCGAAGACGTTGCCGACGCGGTAGCGCGCTTCGCGCTCGCGTCGCCGGCCAACGGCATCGTCGAGATCGCAGGACCGGAGCGCGAATCGCTGTCCGGCCTCGCGCAGCGCTTCATGGCGCTGACGGAAGATCCGCGCGAAGTCGTCAGCGACGTGCACGCGCGCTATTTTGGCGCCGAGCTCGAGCCCGAGACGCTGGTGCCGTCGAAGGCCGCCTGGAAGGGCGCGCTCAACTTCGACCGCTGGCTCGAGCTTTCCGACTTCGCCGGTTACGAGGAGCGTCGGCACGAGCTCCACTAGGCCGGACGTGTCCGGCCGCCGTCGCCGCTGATCGAGAACCCGAATGGCGCCATTGCTACCGCCGCCCACCAGTCTGCTCGACAAGTATCACGGAGAAGACGCGCAGGCGCTTTACACCGGCCGCGTGCGCGTGACGGGCGGCGAGGCGCAGCACGGGCGCGCGTCGGGCATGGCGAAATCGGACGACGGCACGCTCGACGTGCATCTGCGCCTGCCGGTCGAGCTCGGCGGCCCGGGCGGCGGCACGAATCCGGAGCAGCTGCTCGCGGCGAGCTACGCGGCGTGCTTCCACGGCGCGCTGACACTGCTCGCCGCGCGCTCGAATATCGCGCTGGTCGACAACGTCGTCGATGCGACGGTGACGTTCGCGCGGGATCCCGTCGACGGGCGCTTCCTGCTCCGCGCCGAGATCCGCGTCAGCCTGCCGGGCATCGATCGCAGGATCGCCGCGGAGCTCGTGCGCAACACCGAGCGCATCTGTCCGTACGCGAAGATGTTCCGGCAGGGGATCGAGCACGTCGTCGCGCTGGCGCCCGACGAGACCTCGCCCGACCCGCTCAGAAATCCATGAAATATATTTCGTAGCGTCCGAGAGCGTTTCGTGTCGTCCGGAAAACCCGCGTATTTCCTCGCGAAAACACGGTGTTTTTGTTCGATGTCGTCCATTGTCATCCGGCGACAGCCTGTGCAAAATGGGTAGCTAGGTGGGTAGCTAGAGCTGCTAGCTACCCAAGCGCAAAGCCACTCATTCGAAGGCCGGGAATGACGAAGAAGCGACAGGCGAAGGTCCTCTCCGAGGTTCAGTTGCGCGCGTGGCTTGCTGCCGGCAAGCCCATTTCCAAGAGCGACGGTGACGGACTCACGTTCACGCTCTCGTCGGCCGGAGCGGCGGCTTGGGTTCTCCGCTACCGCGTCGGCGGGCGTCGTCGCGAGCTAACCGTCGGCCGCTATCCCGACATGAGCCTGCAGGCTGCGCGGCGCATCGCTGCGCGCGAGCGGCTTCGCGTCGGCGATGGAGTTGACGTTGCTGCTGAGAAGCGCCGCGCGCGGCACGCGAGCTTGGCCGCGTGGACGGTTCGGCAGACGTTCACCGACTACGCCGAAAAGGTGCTCGCGACGCGCAAGGCGTCAACGCGGCGAGTCTGGGGCGGCTATCTGCGGGCGTGGGTGTTGCCGCGGCTCGGCGCAATGGTCGCCGCCGACGTGCAGCCCGCCGACGTGCGCGCGATGCTCGTCGCGGCCGGTGCTCGCGGTCCCGGCGCCGTGAAGACGCTACAGGCTGCGACGCGCGCGGTATTCGAGCACGCGCGCGGCCTGATGATCCGCGAGGACAATCCGGCGATCGGGATCAAGCGGCAATCCGTCGTCAAGGTGAAGCCTGCTAGAAAGGGCGCATCGCTCGCCGGGGATGAGCTGACGAGATTCCTGCGCGCGATCCCGAACGACGTGGAAGGCGACGCGCTGCGCGTTCACCTGATGACGGGCGTTCGACCCGGCGAACTGTGCGGAGCGCCTTGGTCCGAGTTCGACCTCGACGCGGCAACGTGGCGCATCGAAGGCGTGCGAACCAAGAAAGGCGAGGGCTACACGATTCGGCTCCCGCCGCAGGCCATTGAAGCGCTGCGTCGAATCAAGGCGGGCACGCACAAGAGCGCGTTCGTGCTCCCTGCCACGCGTGGCGAGGACGATCGGCCGATCCCGTACCAAACGTATCGTGCGTGGCTCTGGCGCGCGCTCGATCGAGCCGAGATCGGCCGGAAGGCCATAAAGCCGCACGACCTACGTCGCACCATGCGAAGCGGTTTGGCGATGCTCGGCGTTCGCTATGAGGTCGCCGAACGCGCGATCAATCACAAGCTGCCCGAGCTGGCGGAAATCTACGATCGCAACGACTACGCCGACGAACGCGAGGCGGCGCTCGCGCGATGGGCCGACTATCTCGATGCGTGCAGCGCACCGAACGTGGTCCCGATTAAGCGGCGCGCG
>CALFNI010000417.1 GCA_937902695.1 uncultured Rhodanobacteraceae bacterium | reverse complement strand
GGGGCGCCCTGCGCGTGCTCGTCGACCTCGCGCGGCTCGCGGCCGTGCTCGCACTCGCCTACCTGACGCTGAGCCTCGTGCTGCGCCAGTTCCCCTACACGCGGCCGTGGGGCGAGACGCTGGGCGGCTATGTCTTCGACGCGATCGGCCGGCTCGGCGAGGCGTTCGTCGAATCGATACCGTCGCTCGCGACGCTGCTCCTGATCTGGCTGATCACGCGCGGGCTGGTGCGCGTCGTCAACGCCTGGTTCGACGCGATCGCCGCGGGCACCATTGAGTCGGACTGGTTCGATCCGCAGACCGCCGGCGCGACGCGGCGCCTCGTCGTGACCGGCATCTGGCTCTTCGCGCTGACGATCGCCTATCCGTACATTCCGGGCTCCGAGACGGCCGCGTTCAAGGGCGTCAGCGTGTTCGTCGGCCTGATGCTTTCGCTCGGCTCGGCCGGCGCATTGAGCCAGATCGTCAGCGGATTCGTCGTGCTCTATTCGCGCGCGATACGCGTCGGCGATTTCGTGCGCGTCCAGGAAAAGGAAGGCGTCGTCGTCGAACTCGGCCTGCTGTCGTTGAAGCTCGTCACGCGCTTGCGCGAAGAAGTCACCATCCCGAACACCGTGCTGGCCAGCGCCGCCGTCGACAATTACACGCGCCGCTCGCGCGAGAGCGGCCTGCTCCTTGCGACCTCGGTCTCGATCGGCTACGACACGCCGTGGCGGCAGGTACACGCGCTGCTCGAGCTCGCCGCATCGCGCACGCCGGATGTCCTGCCGTCGCCCAAGCCATACGTGCTCGAAACGGCGCTGGCCGATTTCTACGTGCTTTACCAGCTCCATGTCGCGATCGCGACGCCGACCGACCGTCCGTTCGTGCTGTCGCGGCTGCACGCCGAGATCCAGGATGCATTCAACGAGTTCGGCGTGCAGATCATGTCGCCCAACTTCGAAGCGCAACCCGACGCGAAAGTCTTCGTGCCGCGCGAGCACTGGAGCGCGGCGCCGGCGCAGAAACCGGCCGCGTGAACGATGGCGCGCGCGTTCGACGAGGCGCACACTGCCCGAGTGGCAAGGAGGAATCGCCGATGAAAGCGTTATGTCTCGTCGCCGTTGCCCTGATCGCGGGCGGCACCTATTCGGCAGCGGCGGTGGCGCATGTCGACGATGCCGACAAGGCGAAGGTCGCCGGCTGCACGTTCGTCAAGGACGTCAGCGCGCCGACGCAGAACGGCAAGCACACGCGCGCCGCGCTCGGCACCGCGATGGAACAGGCGCGCACCGACGCCGGGAAAGCCGGCGCTACGCACATCGTCTGGGACAAGGTCAGGAACGCCAACGTCTCGAGCGTCAGCGGCAAGGCCTATCGCTGCGCCAGCACCTGACTGCGCGCCGCTCCGGTTACGAATCGACAGGGCCGAGCCTGTAGAAATATGCCGCGCCCTGGCTCAGCTTCGTGCCGATATCGGCGCCCCACGCCGTGACGAGCGCGGTGTTGCCGTCGAGCGCGCTGAAATAACCGAATACGTCGCCGGGCTGCGCGTCGGACGCAACGAGCTTTCGCTGCAGCGCGAACGGCGCCGCGGAATTGGGGCGCCCGAATACGTAGGCGGCGCCGCGATAGGCGTTGATCGCATACGAACCGACCAGCAGCGTCGGACTCTGGTAGTTGACCGAGGAGCCGAACCAGCTGATCGGTACGCCGTCGTGAATGACGAGGTGCTGCGCCTGCGTCCACTGCGTACCCTGCTCTTCGAAGCGATACACCGATCCCTGGCTCACGTGGCCGTGAACCGTGGCGCCGGGCGCGCCGATGAACGCCGTCTTGCCGTCGATGGTCACCGAGACGCCGAAGTTGTCGCGCGCACGGCCGTCGCTCGCGACCAGCTTCGCCGTGCGCGTCGAGCTGTTCCCGGCCAGCTTGTAGACATAGACGGCTCCCTGGCCGAGATTGCCGTTCACGGTTGCGGCATAGGACCCGACGAGCACCGTGTTGCCCGAGATCGCCAGCGGATATCCGAAAAAGGCGGTGTCGTCGCCGGGATCGGGCGCGTCGATCTTCTGTATCTGATTCCACAGACCGCTGGAGCTCGCGAGCGGCCGGAACACGTAGACCGAGCCCGGCACGTGCACGTTGTTGACGCCGGCGCCGCCGGCGCCGACCAGAAGGTAATTCTGGCTCAGCGCGATGCCGCGCCCGAACGTACCCAATGCACTGCCGTCGGACGGCGTGATCTTCTGCCGCTGCTGCCACGTGTTGCCGTCGTGCGTGTAGATGTAGACGGCGCCGGCCCAGGTCTGCCCGTTGACCGCGGCATTCGGCGCCGCGACAGCCAGCACGCTCTGCCCGAGCAGCGCGACCTGCTGACCGAAGCGGTCGAACGCGGCGCCGTCGCTGGAGACGACTTTCTGCACCTGCGTCCAGACGCCGCTGATCCGCCGGAAGACGTAGACCGCACCCTGCCCCGCGTTCCCGCGGATTGCTGCGTCGGGCGCGCCGAATACGGCGAGGTCGCCGGACATCGCGACCGAGCTTCCGAACCAGTCTTGCGCCGCTCCATCGGAGGCGACGACTTTTTGCGCGATGGCAGGATTTGGCATGATCTCGGCCGCTCAGGAGTTGGCGTTCATCATCGCGGCACAGACCTCACGCGCGCGCCGCACCGGGGCGCATAGCATAAGCGGGAAGCCCGCCCGGATCGACGACGGGCCGCACGCTCGCACCGGCAGGTTCAGCCCTGCGGCGAGCGCGCAGTCGCGTTCGCGTCCGCGCCGGTCGTGCCGCCGTAATCCTCGTACGACTTTTCCTCGACGAGCGTCGAGCCGAGCTTCTCGTTGATCGCGCGCTTGATCTCGGCGCGCTCGTCGTTGCGGATGTAGACCGAGCGTGCGAGCTCGACGAACTCGGCGTCGAACGCCTTCGCCTTCTCCTTGAGGCGGATGCGGTCCTCGATCTCCCAGAGCGCCTCGTTGACGCGGCGCAGCGCGTCGCGTTCGGCGGCGATGTCGGTGCGCGTGGCGCCGTCGGCCTGCCACGTGCCGTTCAGAAGATCGAGCTCGACGCGGACGTTCGCGAGCTTCGCCGCGCTCCTGATGCGCTCGGACTTGATCTCGAGGATCGTGATCTTGTCGATCAGCTCGCCGTAGGAAACCGGGACGGATATCTGGCTCATGCGATTAGCGTAGCACCATCGCTTTTCGGCTCGCGACGGGGCCGGTCGGGCGCACGGACCGGCCTCGTTCAATCGACCAGGTGCTTGCGCATCGCGTACCGCACGAGCTCGGCGCTGTTGCGCATGCCGAGCTTCGTCAGCACGCGGCCGCGATGGTTCTCGGCAGTCTTCGTGCTGATGTCGAGCTTCTGCGCGATCTCCTTGATCGTGAGCCCGTCGACGACCAGATGCAGCACCTCGCGCTCGCGCGGGGACAGCGCGCCGTACGGATCGGCCGTCAGCCGCTGCGGCTGCTGCAGCTGTTCGGCGATCACGCGCGTCGCGTACGGCCCGAAATAGACGCCGCCCGCGGCGACGGCGCGGATCGCCACGAGCAGCTCGGCGGTCGCCGCGTGCTTGATCAGATAGCCGGACGCGCCGGCGCGAACGACCTGCAGCACGTATTCGTCTTCCTCGTGCATCGTCAGCACGAGCACGCGCGTGCGCGGCAGCTCGGTGGTCAGTCGCCGCACCACCTCGATGCCGTTGAGGCGCGGCATCGAGATGTCGACGATCGCCACGTCGGGCCGCACCGCGTGCGCCTGCTCGATCGCGTTGATGCCATCGCCGGCCTCGGCGACGACGACGCAATCCCCGCTCGCGCGGAGCGCGGTCACGAGGCATTCGCGCAGCACCGTGTGATCGTCGGCGAGCAGGATGCGGATCATGGCGCGGCCCCGGCCGTGGAAGGCAAGGGAAACTGCGCGGACACCGTCGATCCCTCGCCCGGCTTCGAATCGAGCCGAAGCATGCCGCCGAAGAGGCGCACGCGATCGCGCATGCCGCCGAGGCCGCTGCTGCGGCCCTGGCTCGACGCCGCGAACGCCGCCTCCGGATCGCAGCCGGCGCCGTCGTCGCGGATCGCGAGCGTGAGATAGATCGAGCGCCGGCGCAGGCTGACGTTCACGTGCGTCGCGGCGGCGTGCTTGGCGATGTTCGAGAGCGACTCCTGCGTCACGCGGAAGATCAGCGTCGAGAGATCGCCGTCGACCTCGGGAAACGGCTGATCGAACTCGAGCGAAACGGCGAGCCGGTGATCGTCCTGATAGGTGCGCGCCAGCCAGCGCAGCGCGGGTTCGAGACCGAGATCGTCCAGGATCTGCGGCCGCAGCAGCCGCGACAGATCGCGCGTGTCCTTCAGCGTCGACTGCGCGACGTCGCGCGCGCGCGCGAGCCGATCGCGCGCTTCGTCCGGCCGCTCGCCGAGCGCGTCGGTCGCCTGCGCAACGAGATGGATCAGCGCCGTCAGGCTGTGGCCGATGCCGTCGTGCAGCTCGTGCGCGAGGCGGCGGCGCTCGTCTTCCTGCACGCGCCAGACCGAGCGGGCGAGATGCTGGAAATAATCCTGGCCCTTCTGCAGCCGCTCGATCAGCTCGCGCTGCTGGAGCAGCACGTCGTCGAGCTTGCGGCGCAGCGCGGCGCGTTCTTCCGTGTCATCGTGCATCGCCAAGATCCTGTTTCAGGCGCCGGTCGAGCGCGGCCTCGAGCGTCGATTTCTGCGCGGGCGGTGCATCGGCGAGCAATTGCGCGCGCGTCGCCTCCGCGGCCGCCCGCGCTGCCGCGGCCTCTGCGCCGCCGGACGGCAGCGCGCGGACACCGAGCGCGTGCAGCAGCGTCGCGTTCGCATAACGACCGGTGTCCTTCAAGAGCGCAATGCCCTCGCGGTAGCGGCGCGCCGCGTCGTCGTGGTTGCCTGCGCGAAGCGCGGCGGCCATCTCGAGCTCGAGCCATTCGAGCCGGAACGGCACCTGCCCGAGCTGCGTCGTGCGCGTGCCAAGCGCCGCGAGCAGCGCCGCCGCGGTGGTTCGATCGCCGCTCGCGAGCGCGGTGCGCGTCTGCTCGAGCTTGATGCGGAAGTCGAGCGTGCCCGAATGCGAGGCATCGGCCGCCTTCGCCGCTTCGTCGAGCTTCGCGCGCGCTGCCGCGACGTCGTCGGCGAGCAGCGCGCGCCGAGCGGCGACGAGCAGGTAGCCGCCGCGCTGCTCGCTGTTCACCCGATCGGCATGGATCGCCGCGAGCGCCGCGTCGGCCGCAGCCGCATCGCCGAGCGCGAGCGCGATGCGCGCCTTGGATAGATTCGTCTCGACCTCGCCGCGCTCGTCGGAGCGTCGCGAGAAGAACTGCTGTGCGCGATCCGCCGCGGCCAGCGCATCGGCGAGCCGTCCCTGGACGAGATAAAGATCGGCGAGCGTGATCTGCCCCGCCGCCACTTCCTCGGGCAGCTGCGCATCCTCGGCCTTGCGCAGCGTCGCCTGCAGCCGCTCCTCGGCCGACGCGAAGTGGCCCTGCGCGATGTCGAGCAGGCCGATGCTCTGCTCGACGTGCAGCGTGCCGCGGCGGTCGTCGATCTTGCGGTACAGGTCGAGCGCCTGCTGCCAGTAGACCAGCGCATCGTCGAAGCTGCCGAGCTGGTAGGAGGCGAATCCGACGTTGTCGAGGCTCTCGGCGATGAGCACCGGATCGTCGAGGCGGCGGCGGATCGCGAGCGCCTCCTTGTACGCCGCCCACCGGAGCACGGCCGAGCGTCGTGTCGGGCCCGCGTGTAGATCTCGGTGGTCGCCGTATCATTA
>CALFNI010000416.1 GCA_937902695.1 uncultured Rhodanobacteraceae bacterium | reverse complement strand
TGTGGGAAACCGAACCGCCGCCCGCATCGTTCACCGCGTTCGGTTTTCCCGATGGCGCCGAGCGCAAGACGCATTTCGCGATCCACATTCCCTGGGTCATGGGCCTGATCGGCACGCGATCGCTGGACAAGGTCATGCCAGGCATCAACGAGATCGTGCACGATTCGCAGGAGCGCATCGCGAGCGGCATGAAGGCGTACGGCGCGATGCAGCGTCTTCGCGCGAATCGCGACGACGCGGCCGCACGCGCCGAGTTCGAGCAGCACAAGGGCGATCTCGGCTACGCGCTGCTGCTGAAGAAAATCATGGAGGATCCGTCGCGCGCGACGGGCGCCGACATCGTCAAGGCGGCCGACTCGACGATCCCGAACGTGCCGGTGCTGTTCTGGTCGTTCCGCATCATGGTCGGCTGCGGGATCTATTTCATCGTGCTGTTCGCCTATTCGTTCTGGCTCGCGTCCGTGCGTGCGCTCGACAAGCGGCGCTGGTACCTCAAGCTCGCGCTCTGGAGCCTGCCGTTGCCGTGGCTCGCGATCGAGCTCGGCTGGATCGTCGCCGAATACGGCCGCCAGCCGTGGGCGATCGAAGGCGTGCTGCCGACGGCGCTCGGCGTTTCGTCGGTGACGGCGGCACAGGTCGGCACGAGCCTCGCGGGCTTCGTGATCTTCTACACGGCGCTCGCGGTCGTCGATGCGATCCTGATGGTGCGTTACGCGCGCAAGGGACCGGACGGGCTCGGCATGTGGCCCGAAGCGGCAACGACGTCGCCGAAACTCGCCGCCGCGCACTGAGGAGTACGCCATGATCGACTACGAAACGCTGCGCGTGATCTGGTGGCTCCTGCTCGGCACGCTCCTGACCGGATTTGCCGTCACCGACGGCTTCGATCTCGGCACGGCCGCGCTGGTGCGCGTGCTCGGCAAGGACGACGACGAGCGCCGCTGCGTGCTCGAAACGGTCGAGCCGGTCTGGGAAGGCAACCAGGTCTGGATCATCCTCGGCGGCGGCGCCGTGTTCGCCGCGTGGCCGCTGCTCTACGCGGCGTCGTTCTCGGGCTTCTACTTCGCGATCCTGCTCGTGCTGCTCGCCTTCATCCTGCGACCGGTCGGATTCGGCTTTCGCAACAAGATCGAGCATGCGCGCTGGCGCAACGGCTGGGACTGGGTGCTCACGATTTCCGGCATCGTGCCGCCGCTGATCTTCGGTGTCGCGTTCGGGAATCTGTTCCTCGGCGTGCCGTTCCGCTACGACGATTCGCTGCGCATGACCTACGAGGGCGGGCTGATCGGCCTCCTGCGTCCGTTCGCGCTGCTGTCCGGCGTCGTGTCGCTCTCGATGCTGCTGATGCACGGCGCCGCGTGGGTCGCGTACAAGGCCGATGCAACGCTCGCCGCACGCGCTGCGCGCGTTTCGACGTGGTTCGCGCTCGCGTTCGTCGCCGCCTACATCCTCGCCGGACTCTGGCTCGCGTTCGGCATCAGCGGCTATGCGATCAGCGGCAGCGTCGTCGGCGATGCGCCGTCCAATCCGCTGCTGAAGCAGGTCACGCCGGGCGGCAGCTGGCTCGGCGACGGCGCGCTCGGCACCTGGGCCTGCGTCGCCGCGGCGATCGCGATCGTTGCTGCGCTGGTCGTGCCGCTCCTCGCGCGCCGCGCGCATCACGGCCGCGCGTTCCTCGCCAGCGCGCTCGCGATTGCAGGCACGATCTTCTCGGCGGGATTCGCGCTGTTCCCGTTCCTGCTGCCGTCGAGCCTCGATCCGAAGAGTAGCCTCACGGTCTGGGACGCATCGTCCAGCCGCACGACGCTCGGTCTGATGCTGATCGCGACACTGATATTCCTGCCGCTCATCCTGGCTTACACCACATGGGTCTACAGCGTGCTGCGCGGGCGCGTCTCGCTCGCGCACATCAAGCAGACGCACGGCATGTACTGAGGCTTCGAGGAGAACGTCATGTGGTATTTCAGCTGGATCCTGGGTCTCGGCCTCGCCTGCGCATTCGCGATCCTGAATGCGATGTGGTACGAGCTCCATTCGGACGATCTCGCGCGCCTCGAAGCCGACAAGAAGAATCCGCCGCGCTGACCGGGAACGAAACGGCCTCTGCGTCCGCGCGTGACAGGCGCGGATGCATCGGATAGCGTGCCGCCACGGTTTCGCGCGTTTCCGCAGGGAGGCTGGCTTGCTGTCCGATCGTTTCATCGCGCGCGCGTCGATCGCGCTCGTCTCGATGTTCTGCGTGGCCACGGCATTCGCTGCCGCACCTCCGAAGGACGTTCCCGCGGCGACGCCGAAGCCGCACGCGGCCAGGCACAAGAAAAGCAGCCCGCCGGCGCACGATCCGCTCGCGTTTCGCTACGTGAACGTCGCCGGCTTCGGCGAAGTCGCGGTCTACAAGCCGGCCGGCGAAAGCCGCGGCCTTGCGCTCTTCGCGTCGGGCGACGGCGGCTGGAACCTCGGCGTGCTGGACATGGCCCACGAAGCGGTCGGCCTCGGCTACTGGGTCGCCGGCTTCTCGTCGCCCCAGTTCCTCAAAGCCCTCGACGCCGGCGACGACGCATGCAGCGACGCCGCCGGCTGGCTCATCAAGCTCGCCGACGCGATCGTGCGCGAGTTCGGCCTCCCGATCGACACGCGGCCGATCGTAATCGGCTACTCGTCCGGCGCCACGATCGTCTATGCCGCGCTCGCCGAAGACGCAGGCCGCAAGCTCGGCGGCGGCGTCAGCCTCGGGTTCTGCCCCGACCTCCTGATCAGGAAGCCGTTCTGTCCCGGGAGCGGCGGACTCACGCAGAAGAAGCAGCAGGTCGCGCCGTTCGGCTACGTGTTCGACAAGCGCGAGACCGTGCAGGCGCCGTGGCGCGTCCTGCAGGGCGAGGCGGACGAGGTCTGCGATCCGAAGTTCGCGCCGGCGTTCGTCGAGGGCCAGGCCGATGCGAAGGCGGTCATGCTGCCCAAGGTCGGCCACGGCTTCGGCGTGCCGAAGAACTGGATGGCGCAATATCGCGACAGCGTGCGCGAAGTGCTCGAAGCGAAACACTAGCCCCCCCTTTCGTCGTCCCCGCGAAAGCGGGGACCCAGCGGCTTTTGGAAAGGTATCGGAAAGGCACTGGATCCCCGCTTTCGCGGGGACGGCGGAACTACGCGCGCGCCGCTTAGAATTGGCTTATGACGACAGCGACTGAAACCGCGCCACCCTCGGCCGCGCGCCTCTGGCTCGCGCGCCTGCGCGTCGCGGTGCCGTTCCTGTTCCTCGCGATGGTCGGCTGGCTCGTCGTGCGCGAGATCGGCAGCGATTTCGATCTGCCGCAGATGCAGCGCACGTTGATCGACGTGCCGACGCTGCCGGCGATCGCCGTCGCGCTGTTCGCGCTCTCGGCCGTCGCGTTCACCGGGCTCGTCGGCGTCGCGATCGCGCGCTGGCTCGGCATCAAGGCGCGTGCGCGCGACCTCCTGCGCCTCGCGTTCGTCGCCAACGCGACCGCGAACACGCTCAATCTTTCCGGCGCGACCGGCTCGGGCGTGCGTCTGGTCGGACTCTCGGCGCTCAAGGTCGAGCTCAGCCGCGCCGCCGCGCTGATCGGCATGCAGGTGCTGTCGCTGCCGCTCGGCCTTTCGATCCTGATCATCGTCACGCTCGCGGCGGGCTCGCTGCCGATCACGCCGTCGACGACGACGCGCTGGCTCGCGATGGCCGTGCTCGTCGCAGCCGCGCTCTACCTGCCCGCGTATTTCGTGCTGAGCACGCGACGCCCGCTGATGCGCTGGCTGCCGAAAGGCCACGATCTGCCGCCGTTCAAGCTGAAGTGCGCGCTCGCGGCGTTGTCGTTCCTCGACTGGGTGCTCGCCGCCAGCGTGCTGTACGCATGCCTTTTTCTCTCCGGTGCGCACGTGAAGCCGGGTCCGCTGCTCGGCAGCTTCGCGGGTGCGTCGATCCTCGGTCTCGTCAGCATGGTGCCCGGCGGGCTCGGCGTGTTCGAAGGCTTGATGCTCGTGGCGCTGACCAGCGGCGGCTACGATCAGGGCGCGGTCACGGCCGGGCTCTTCCTGTTCCGCATCGCGTATTACCTCCTGCCGCTGCTCGCCGCGCTTTATCTCGGCTCGGGCACGGTCGCAAGGCAGATGCCGATCATCGCGCACGCGATGGGCCGCCTTCGCGCCCATCCGCTGTTCGGCATGCTCGGCCTGCCGGCGAGCCTGCTCGCGAACCTCGGCATCCGCTTCCTCGCCGTGCTGACATTCCTCGCCGGCCTCGTCCTGCTCTCCTCGGCGGCGATTCCGGCCGTGCACGAGCGCGTGATCGCCGTGCGGCAGGTGCTGCCGGCCGCGGCGATCGAAAGCTCGTACTGGCTCTCGATCCTGACCGGCACGCTGCTGCTCGGCCTCGGCCGCGGCATCGACGGACGCCTTCGCGTGGCCTACCGGCTCGCGTCGTGGATGCTCGTGATCGGCGCGGTGCTCGCCGTTACCAAGGGCCTTCACTTCGGCGAAGCGCTGTTCCTGCTCGTGATCGCGGCGCTCCTTCGCACGCGCAAGCGCGAGTTCACGCAGCGCGCGATGAGCCTGACCTCGGCGACGACGGCCGCGTGGTATCTCGGCCTCGTCGCGGTCGTGGTCGCGTTCTTCGTCGCCGGCGTCTGGGCGGTGCTCGGCGACGACAGCTTCGATCTCTGGTATTTCGGTGTCGGCGAGCATTCCTCGCGGCTCGCCCGCGGCCTCTTCGCCGCCGTGCTCGGCGTCGTGATCTACCTCATCTGGCAGTCGTTCGCGGTGCGCCGCCCCACGCTCAAGCTGCCGGCCCATGCCGAGCTCGCCGCGGCACGCGCCGTGTATGAAGGACACGGCGGCGGCGAGTTCGCGCACCTCACGTTCATGGGCGACAAGTACCTGTTCTGGTCGGCCGATCGGCATGCCGTCGTCGCGTACGGCGCCGTGCGCGACCGGCTCGTCGCGCTGGGCTCGCCGTCCGGTCCCGAGAACGCGATCAAGCGCGCGATCCTCGATTTCCGCCAGTTCGCCGACGCGCAGGATCGCGTGCCGGTGTTCTATGAAGTCCTCGAGCCTGATCTCTCGCTCTACCACGATCTCGGCTTCGATCTCTTCAAGCTCGGCGAGCTTGCGACGATCCGGCTCGACGAGTTCACGCTCGCCGGCAAGCGCTGGGAGGATCTGCGGCAGGCCGTCAACCGCTCGGTGAAGGAGCGCCTTACGTTCGAGATCGTCGAGCCGCCGTTCGACACGGTGCTGATGACCGACGTCGAGCGCGTCTCAGATCTCTGGCTCGGCGACAAGCGCGCGAGCGAGAAAGGTTTCTCGCTCGGCCGCTTCGATCCCGATTATTTCGCATGGAGCCCGCTCGCGCTGATCCGCCGCGACGGCGTGCTCGTCGCGTTCGCGAACGTGCTGCCGCCGTATGGCCCGCAGGGCACGGCGAGCGTCGACCTGATGCGCCAGACCGCCGACGCGCCGCGCGGCACGATGGATTTCCTGTTCGCGAAGGTCATGCAGTGGGCGAAGGACCGCGGCTACGAAACTTTCAGCCTCGGCATGGCGCCGTTGTCGGCGGTCGGCGACAACCCGTATGCGCGCATCAACGAGCGGCTCGCGGCGCTCGCGTTCCAGTACGGCGGACGGTTCTAGCACTACCAGGGTTTACGGCGCTACAGGGAGTATTTCGAGCCGGAGTGGACGGGCTCGTATCTGGCGTATCCGCGCGGGCTCTGGGTGCCAGGACTGCTGATCGACATCGCCGCGCTGGTCGCGGGCGGCTATAGACGCTTCCTGTTCGGCGGCCGCTAGATCATCGGCCGTATATATCGGCGGCGCAACGACTGCCGACGCACGAATGGCAGGCTCGTGTCCTTATGGAAATTCGAAGCCGTTCCTGAAGATCACATCGGCGCCACAGTTCTTGGCACCGACGCCGCCCGCGCAGGGATCGCTGAACGGCACGCCGATCATCGGGTATTCGTAGGCGTCGGAGAGTCCGTCC
>CALFNI010000415.1 GCA_937902695.1 uncultured Rhodanobacteraceae bacterium | reverse complement strand
AGGTGCGGCACGTTGCCGATCGTCACCGGCTCGTCGGCGAGAAGGCACGCCGCCAGGATCGGCAGCACGGCATTCTTCGCGCCCGAGACCCAGACATCGCCGTTGAGCGGCTCGCCGCCATTGATCACGATTTTTGCCACGCGTGGTTCCCGTCGATTGCCGCCGTCCAAGCTCTACTGCTCCGTGTTTCGAAAAGAATACTTCAATGATGCGTCCGCACCACAGTTGTTGCCTAACCGCCGCGCGATGCTTCCTCGGGCGTCAGCGTACGCAGTGAAAGCGCGTGGATTGCGCCTCCCATGAGCTCGCCGAGCGTCGCGTAGACCATGCGGTGACGCGCCAGCGGCAGTTTGCCCGCGAACGACGGGCTCACGACGAGCGCCTCGAAATGCACGCCGTCGGGTCCCGTCACCTCGACCTTCGCGTCGGGGAGGCCCTGCTGGATCAAATGCTGTACCGTCGTCGTGTCCATTTGCGGCGTGATTGGAGGCAGTTGGCGGACAAAGGGCGAAAGCGTCTGCGACGCTCGTGCCACTCCGGCCGTCCGGAGCCTGAAGTGAAATCGGCCTGATGGGAAGTCGGCCCGATCGAATAGGCCAGATTCAAGGCGGCGGCGCGTCGTGGGCGCCCGCCGGGCGAAATCCGGGGCTAACCGTTACAATGGGGGCGGCGAATGGTACTCAAAAACCTGCGGCGCAGAAATCAAGAGTTCGCCGATCTCGCGTTTTCGTACCAGGATTCCGGCCCGATGAATGCCCAGTTCCAAGCCACCTCGCTGCCGCTCGGCCCCACGCCGGACGGCACGATGCTCGACGGCGCGAAGCTCGTGCGCAGCGCGCGCGCGGTCATCGCGACCGAGGCGCGCGCGATCGAGGTGCTGCACGACCGCATCGACGGCCGCTTCCTGCGCGCGTGCCAGCTGATGTTCGAGTGCCAGGGCCGCGTCGTCGTATCGGGCATGGGCAAGTCGGGCCACATCGCGCGCAAGATCGCCGCGACGCTCGCCTCGACCGGCACGCCGTCATTCTTCGTGCATCCGGCCGAAGCGAGCCACGGCGATCTCGGCATGATCACGCCGAAGGACGTCGTGCTCGCGCTCTCCAATTCGGGCGAGACCGACGAACTGCTGACGATCCTGCCGCTGATCAAGCGCCAGGGCATCCCGCTGATCGTCATGAGCGGCAACGACGAATCCTCGCTCGCGCGCCTCGCCGACGTGCATCTGGACACGAGCGTGCCGGCCGAAGCATGCCCGCTCGGCCTCGCGCCGACCGCGAGCACGACGGCGACGCTCGTCATGGGCGATGCGCTCGCGATCGCGCTGCTCGAAGCGCGCGGCTTCACGGACGAGGATTTCGCGCGCTCGCATCCGGCCGGCAGCCTCGGCCGCCAGCTGCTCGTCAAGATCAGCGACGTCATGCACATGGGCGACAAGGTACCGGCCGTGAGCCCCGACGCATCGCTCACCGAAGCGCTGGTCGAGATGACGCGCAAGGGCCTCGGCATGACCGCGATCGTCGACGACGAGCATCGCCTGCTCGGCGTCTTCACCGACGGCGACCTGCGCCGCGCGGTCGACGACGACGACATCGATCTTCGCCAGACGCCGGTGACGCACCTCATGACCGCGAAGCCCAAGACGATTTCCGGCGACAAGCTGGCGATCGAGGCCGCGCGTTTGATGGAGGCGCACAAGATCCACGCGCTGCTGGTCGTCGACGAAGACAATCATGTCGTCGGTGCGCTGAACATCCACGACCTGCTGCGCGCCCGCGTCGTCTGAGGCGACGGCGCCTCGCCCGTTTTCGACGTCGTCATTCCCGCGGAAGCGGGAATCATGTTGCGTTTTCCGTCACCAGACATGGATTCCCGCTTTCGCGGGAATGACGGCGGTGGCTTCGCGGGAATGACGGCTGCGAGGCCGCCCGGCGCCTGAAAGGTCTTCCCAGGGCGGCGACCCCTATAATCCCCGCATGCTCCCCTCCGATCTCCCGACCGACATCCGCGACCGCGCCGCGCGCGTCAGGCTCGCGATCTTCGACGTCGACGGCGTGCTGACCGACGGTCGCCTGATCTACGCGGCCGACGGCCACGAGCTGAAGGCGTTCCACGTGCACGACGGCCTCGGCCTGAAGCGCCTGCTCGCGAACCACGTCGAGGTCGCGGTCATCACGGCGCGGCTCAGCATGATCGTCACCGAGCGCATGGCCGAGCTCGGCGTCGCGCACGTCTATCAGGGCCAGGACGACAAGCTCGCCTGCTACGAGCAGCTCCTGCACGCGCTGAAGCTCGATCCCGCGCAAGTGGCCTACACCGGCGACGATCTACCCGATCTCGCGGTCATGCAGCGCGTCGGATTTTCGATCGCCGTGGCCAACGCGCATCCGTGGGTGCGCGAGCGGGCGCACTGGCGCACGCGCCTTCCGGGCGGCGCGGGCGCGGCGCGCGAGGTCGCCGACCTGATCCTCGGGGCGCAAGGCAAGGCCGAGGCCGAGCTCGCCGCGTTCAGTCGATGACGGCACCGCCGTGACCGATCGTCGCCTCTGGGTCGTCGCGGCGCTGCTCGCGCTCGCCGGCATCGCGCTCAACATCGTGTTCTGGATCACGCGCCAGCGCACGAACGTGGAGACGTTCGAAGGCCCGCCGCGCTCGGACTACACGCTCGGCGATTTCACGCTCAACGCGCTCGATGCCGAAGGCAAGCTCTCGTTCCAGACCATCGGCCCGTTCCTTGCGCGGCGCGGCGAGGACGGCTCGATCTTCGTGACGACACCCGACTACGTCCTCTACGACGGCGGCGGCCACGCGTGGAAAGGCAAGTCGGACTCGGCCTGGGTCAACAAGGAAGGCACGGTCATGAAGCTGCTGGGCCACGTCGAGATGCACCGCCAGGCGGACAAGGGCGCGCAGCCGGTGGATGTCGTCACGACCGACCTCACGACATGGCCGAAAGACAAGAAAATGGAGACCGCGGCGCCCGCAACGATCGTCCAGCCCGGCTCTATACTGCGCGGCATCGGCATGCGCGGCGATCTCAACACCAAGGAACTGGAGCTCCTCTCCGATGTGCACGCAACGATCGAACCGAAGGACAAGCGCAACGCGGAGCGGGCGAAATGACGCCGCGGCCGTCGCCGCTCTCGTACTGAATGCGGCACTCGTTCTGGCGCCGCCCGCGGCGCGCGCGCTGACGAGCGACAAGCAGCAGAATATGCTGATCAATTCCGATCACGCGAAGATCGTCCAGAACAAGGACAACAACCAGCCCGGCGTCACCTACCTCAGCGGCAGCGTGACGCTGGACCAGGGCTCGACCAAGGCGCGCGGCGACGAGGCCACGATCTACCAGCACGCGGCGGACGCGAAGGATGCGCAGGGCCGCGACATCTCGGGCGACGTGCAGCGCGTCGTCATGATCGGCAAGAAGAAGCAGGCGCATCTCGAGCAGCGCCAGGACGCCGGCGGCCTCATGACCGCCGAGAGCGACAAGATCGACTACAACGCCGACACGAGCATCGCCGTCCTGACCGGCAACGTCGTCGTGAACCAGCCGGGCCGCGGCCAGTTCAAGGGGGCGTACATGACCTACAACACGAACACCGGTGAAATGGAATCGGGCGACAGGAACAGCGACAGCCAGCGCGTGCAGATGGTCATCGTGCCGAAGAACAAGCCGGCCGACGGCGCGGCGCCGAAGCCTGCCGCGCCGTCCAACCCCGACGCGAAGCCCGCCAGCGACCAGCACTGATGCTGAGCGCCACCGGTTTGCAGAAGAGCTTCCGCGGCCGCACGGTCGTGCGCGGCTTCGAGTTCTCGCTCGACGAAGGCGAGATCGTGGGCCTGCTCGGCCCCAACGGCGCGGGCAAGACGACATGCTTCTACATGGTCGTCGGCCTCGTTCCGGCCGACGCCGGCACGATCCGCATCGACGAGGTCGACGTCACCGAGCTGCCGATGCACGCGCGGGCCAGGCTCGGCGTCGGCTATCTGCCGCAGGAGCCCTCGGTGTTCAGGAGGCTCAGCGTCGCCGACAACATCCTCGCGATCCTCGAGCTTCGCGAGAATCTCGACGCGGCCGGCCGTTCCGCGGAGCTCGAATCGCTGCTCGACGATCTCCAGATCGGCCACATCGCCGACCAGAAGGGCATCAGCCTCTCGGGCGGCGAGCGGCGTCGCGTCGAGATCGCGCGCGCGCTCGCCGCGAAGCCGCGCTTCATGCTGCTTGACGAGCCCTTCGCCGGCATCGACCCGATCTCGGTCGTCGACATCCAGCGCATCGTGCTCCAGCTGAAGTCTCGCGGGATCGGCATCCTGATCACCGACCACAACGTGCGCGAGACGCTCGGCATCTGCGAGCGCGC
>CALFNI010000414.1 GCA_937902695.1 uncultured Rhodanobacteraceae bacterium | reverse complement strand
CACGAACACGGTCAGCGACATGCCGAGCGCGATGTTCGGATCGGTCGAAGGCACCGTGCGCAGATGCTCGACGCCGACGCCGCCTGCAACTTGCGGCAGAAAATCGACCGGCAGCATGTCCATGAAGTTCATCAGGAACACCCAGAAGCCGACGAGGAGCGCCATCGGCGCCACGAACTTCGACTGATGGTGGAATGCGTCCTTGACCTGGCTGTCGACGAACTCGACGCAGAGCTCGATGAAGTTCTGCCACTTGCCCGGGACGCCGCTGGTCGCCTTGCGCGCGGCGAGGCGGAACATCGCGATGAAGATCGCCGCGAGCACGAGCGAGAAGATCACCGAGTCGAGATGCAATACCCAGAAGCCGGTCGCCTCGGGATTGATCGACATCGTGTGCAGGTCGAGCTTGAGATTGGTCAGGTGATGCAGGATGTAGCTGCTGCTGTCGTGACCGCCTTCGGATGCCATATTCCTAGAGTTCCGCGTTCAAGCCGACCGATGAGAGTTACCAGGACTTCGTGACCGCGACCATCACCCAGTTGACCGCAAGACACGCGATCGTGGTGAGGATCAGCGGTGCGAAGTGCTGACCGAACCATTTCGCGCCGATCCAGAACAGGACTGCCGTCAGGACCAGCTTCGCCGTTTCCGCGCGGTAGAACGTGCCGAGCACGTCCGCCGCCGTCGTTGCGCCCGCACCGAGATACACCTTCGCCGCGAAGTACAGCGTCGGCAGGATCACGACGGATCCGCCGAACATTGCCGCCAGCGACGCGGTCGGGCCCCAGCCGATCCAGACGACGAGGCCGGCGATCGCGGCGGTCAGCGTCTGGCCCCCAACCAGGGCCCAGGCCGTCGAACCGGCACGCGGAGCTGACCGATCCTGCGGCAACCCATCCATCCGTTCCACCGAAAAACCGCGCCCGTCCGTTGCGATCGGCCCGTTTCCGCAGCACGCCGCCATGCCGTAGCATGGCAAGCACGGGGCCCTGTGCCCCGCGAGGACAACCCGGCACGCGCCTTGCCGCGAGCGGCAAGCGGGCATGGATGCGGAAAGTCCCGTCGGAAGGAGCCGGACCTCGGGGTCGAGCTGCCCGATGCGTCCTGACTGGAAAGCCTGAAAATTATATCAGCCGCTGATTTCCGGCCGCAATTGAATTGGACGGCTGAACGCGCCTGCCGTCCGTCGGCGCTCCGCTACCTGCGACGGTTTTCACGGCGCCGGCGCACTCGCGTCCGGCATGATGACGTGACACATTGTCGCAGGTAGGATTTGCAACCGGTTGAGCGGGCTGGAATCCTAGGGTTCGAAACCACGGGGGGAAGCGGTATGGGCGACGCTCGCGTCAAGGCCGAGCTGCTGTCCGGCGTCGATCTGGCGCCGGTCGACGCATTGAAGGCGCTGAAGCAGGAGGCCGACCAGCTCAAGAGCCGGCGCGCCTCGATGGAGGCGCTGAAGGGCGATTTCGCCGAGCCGGTCTACCGGCGCGTCGACGCCGACTACGCGCGCCAGCTCGAGTCGATCGAGAAGAAGGCCGAGCCGCTCCGGCAGCAGGCGATGGCCGCTTATGCCGGCCTTCGCAACGCGCTGCGCGAAATCGAGGCCGCGCACGAGGCGGTCAAGCTCGATCGCCAGGAAATCGAGCTTCGCCACAAGCTCGGCGAGTTCGACGCCGCCGAGCGCGATCGCCGCGTCGGCGCGATCGAAAGCGCGCTCGGCGAGAGCCGTTCCGCGCACGAGCGCGCGCAGACGCTGCGCTCGCGCTTCAACGAAGTATTTCCCGACGAGGCCGAGCTCGATCGCGCCACGCGCGTCACCGCGCCGCCGCCGGCAGCGCCGGAACGGCCGCGCGTCGCCACCGGCGAGCAGCCGCGCGTGCCGCCTGCCATCGAACCCGCGATGACGCGCGTATTGCCGGTGCTCGATCTTCCCGAGCTGCCGAAGGCGCCGCCGGCTGCAGCGAAGACCGCGCCGCCACCGAGCACGGCGACCGTCGCCGGCGCCGCGTCGACGATGTTCCTGCGCACCGCGCGCCTCGTCCCGCAGAGTCCCGAAGCCGGTCGCGCGGCGATTCCGCTGCCGCCGCGCCCGGTCACGCTCGGCAACGACGGCACCGCCGAGATCCAGGTCGGCGGACCCGGCGTCGAGCCGCGCCACGCGGAGATCAACATCAATGCGAAGGGCTACACGCTGGTCGATCTCGGCAGCAAGCTCGGGACGCTCGTCAACGCCGAGCCGGTCCAGGAACGGCTGCTTCGGCACGAGGACGTGATCCAGATCGGCGCTGCGCGGTATGTGTTCCGCGAAGGCTAGTAGCTCGCGCCCCGTTGCCTCGTCGTCCCCGCGAAAGCGGGGACCCAGTGCCCTTCCGTTCGAAGCGTCAGATCAAAGTCGCTAGGTTCCCGCTTGCGCGGGAACGACGGGCGTAAAAAAGGCCGGGCTGAATCAGCCCGGCCTTTGAAATGACGCCGCTGCAGGGGAGGGGAATCGCAGCGGCGCCTCTTGCGAGCGGTATTACTTGGCGGCCTTCTTGGCCGTATTCGCGTTCTTCGCAATCGTCTCGCTGGTGTTCTCGAACGAACCCTTGGCGAGCTGGCCGAGCGCCTCGGTCGTCTTCAGCGTGACGCCGAAAACTTCCTGGCTCGTCGCGTACATCTTCTCGGCGTTTTCCTTGGCGAGCTGGACGCCCTTCGGCCAGAACGCGCGCGCGCCTTCGAAATCGCGCACTTCGGCGGCTTCCGACCAGAACTGGACGGCGGCGTTGACGCGGTCTTCCAGCGTCTTGATCTGCAGGTCCGTGATGCGCTCGAAGCTCTCGAGGGCGACGGTCTGGGCCTTGACGAACGCATCGGCGTAGGACTTGCCGAGCGACAGGGACTGCGCGTTGATCTGTTCGAACATGGTCGTGCCTCTGCGGTGTATTGGGAGTGTGGAGCGATTCTAGCAGCGACTTTGTTGCGATGCAACAAGACGGTGGCCAGAATGGCTACGCCTGCGAAAAGGCATGAATATTCACGTTCAGATTCAGCGTGTTAGCGGCCAGGCGGGACCGAGGGCGGCCTCATTGCGGCGCAGCGAGAATCACCCATTGGCCGTCACGATCCGTCGTAGCGGCAAGCCGAGGAGCAGGTTTCGTGCACGATCACGTGGCCGAGCAGCGGCAGCCGCGGCTTCAGCTCGTTCCAGACCCAGCGAGCGAGGTTCTCGCTGGTCGGATTCTCCAGCCCGCTGACCTCGTTGAGATAACGATGGTCGAGCCGCTCGAACAGCGGCGCGAACGCGGCCTTCAACTCCGCGAAGTCCATGACCCAGCCGAGCTCGGGATCGACCGGCCCCGTCACGTGCACCTCGATCGCGAACGAGTGTCCATGCAGGCGCGCGCACTTGTGCCCGGGCGGCACGTTCGGGAGGCGATGCGCGGCTTCGATGCGGAACGTCTTCGAGATGTCCATGCGGCGATTTTACCAGCCCGCACCGGCACAACCCGCCTCGCGCACGTTCCGGCGTGCGCGCGCCACTCCGCCCCGCGACCCATGCCCTTTGTCATGGGACGCCGCGCGCGCGCGCCGCACAGAATCCGTGCGTTCGACCGGCGCGCTCGTGCGCGTGTCGAAAAACCTTTCGGGGCTCAGGCAAATCGCGGGAGACGGCAATGGACAGACGTGACTTCATCAAGATGGGCGGCATCGGCCTCGGCGCGCTTCCCCTGCCCGTATACGGCCGGCAAGTCGCGGCCGCAGTGCTGCTGACGAAGAGGGACGCGGCGACGAAGAAAAAGCTCG
>CALFNI010000413.1 GCA_937902695.1 uncultured Rhodanobacteraceae bacterium | reverse complement strand
CTCGATGCGGCGCGCGGCACGATCGAGCACGTGCCGATCGCAAAGGATGCGCCGCCCGAGCTCGGCTTCGTGCGCGCGCTCGCGCTCGATCCGGGCCACGGCATCTGGGTCGGCACCGACATGGGCCTCGCGCACGTCGATGCGCAAGGCACCGAGCTCAAGGCCGCGCTGCCGATGCCGCGCGGCGAAGGCCGCATCGCGCGCATGCGGCAGATCCGCCGCGGCGACGACGGCACGCTCTGGATCGCCAGCTCGCTCGGCCTGTTCCGGCTGCCGGCGGACGGCAGCGCGCTCGAGCGCGTCGGCGGCGAGGCGCTCGACGACGTCGCGACGCTCTGGATCGATCACGCGCATCGCCTTTTCGCCGGCAGCTACGACGGGCTCTATCGCGTCGACGGCGCGAACGCGCAGCGCGTCTGGCCCGCGCAGGGCACGCACGCGGTCACGGCGATCGCCGAGGACGCGCGCGGACGGCTGTGGCTCGCCGTGCCGCACGAAGGGCTCGTCGCGTTCGATGTCGATCACGGCGACGAAGCGTGGCTGCGTCCCGAGCGCAACCTCCCCGGCACGCTGCCCGGCGCGCTGATCACGAGCCTGCTGGTCGACCGCTCTGGCCTGCTCTGGGTCGGCACCAGCGAGCGCGGGCTCGCGCGGACCGATCCCGCGGGCTCGATCTTCCAGTACGTGGTCGATCAGCAAGGCGCCGATCAGGGCGGCTCGCGCGATTCGCTCGCGGCGAACAACGTGCGCGCGATCTACGAGGATGCCGGCGGCGGCATCTGGCTCGGCACCGATGCCGACGGCCTCAAGCGCTACGACCCGACGACGAACACGTTCGAGCGCTACGGCGAAGTCATCGCGCACGCGTTCGCGACGGCGCCGTCGAAGCATCCCGAGCTGCGCGTGCAGCCGAATCGCAAGACCGCGCACGCGGCGAAGGCGGCCGCGCCCCCCGAACCCGAGACGATGCCCGATCTCAGCGTCACGGCGCTCGCCGGCACGGGACAAGGCCGGCTCTGGGTCGCGACCACGCGCGGCATCGCGCTGTTCGATCCGGCGCGGCGCACGGCAACGGTGCTGCCGCTCGGCGACGAAGATCCCGGCCTCGCCGACGCCGACGTGCGCAGCATTCTCTCCGCACGCGACGGCCGGCTCTGGCTCGGCACCGCGTTCAACGGCGTCGCGCGCTTCGACGCGCCGCTCGAGCGCTGGCAGATCCTGCGCGCCGACTCGGGCTCCCCGCGGCTCAGCAGCAACACCGTGCTCGCGCTGCATCAGGACAAGACGGGCCGCATCTGGATCGGCACGCTGAACGGCCTCGACATGATCGACGCGGCCGGCGTCGTGCATGTCACGCGGCAGGATCCGGCCGATCCGAGGTCTATCGCGGGCAACGTCGTTCGCGCGATCCACGAGAGCGCCGACGGCACGATCTGGGTCGGCACCCAGCTCGGGCTCAACCGGCTCGACGGCATCGAGGGCGAGCACATGCGCTTCACGCGCTGGCTGCCGCGCGACGGCCTGCCGAACGGCACGATCGGCGCGATCGGCGAAGACGCGATGGGCCGGCTCTGGCTCTCGACGAGCAAGGGCCTCGCCGCGTTCGACCGCAGCAACGAAACATTCCGCACGTTCAACGCGGCCGACGGCCTGCAGAGCTCGGAGTTCAACAGCGGCGCATTCTTCGCGCTGAAGGACGGCCGCTTCGCGTTCGGCAGCATCGACGGGCTGACGCTGTTCTCGCCGCAGGCGGTGGTCGGCAGCCGCTACCCCGCGCCGGTCGTGTTCACCAACGTCACGGTCGGCGACAAGGATCGTCCCGTGCCCGCGGCGAACGGCGCCATGCACGTCGCGCAGGCCGATCGCATCGTGCGCTTCGAGTTCGCCGCGCTCGACTACGCGGCGCCCGAGCGGAACCGCTTCCAGTACAAGCTCGACGGCTTCGACAGCCAATGGACCGACGCGGGCCCGCGCCACGACGCGACCTACACGAACCTCGATGCCGGCCGCTATACGTTCACCGTGCGCGCGGCGAATCACGACGGTTTCCTGAACGACACGCCGGCGTCGCTCGGCCTCGTCGTGATGCCGCCGCGCTGGCTCGGCACCGAGGCGAAGCTGCTCTACGCGTTCGCCGCGCTCGCGATCATCGCGTTCGCGTGGCACACGTTCCGCCGCCGCTGGGCGCAAGCCGAGCGCCAGCGCCACGAGATGCGCCAGCGCGAGGAGCGCCTGCGCCTCGCGCTGTGGGGCTCGGGCGACGAGTTCTGGGACTGGGACATGCAGCACGACCGGCTCGTCATGACCGGCATCGGCGAGCTGCTGCGCACGCCGCACGAAGGCGAGCCCGTGCCCGCGCGCGCATGGATCGACGAGAACGTCCACCCCGACGATCTCCCGGCCGTGCGCCAGCGCATCGACGAGCACGTCGCCGGCGCGACGCAGACGCTCGAGTCCGAACATCGCCTGCGCTCGAGCCGCGGCGACTGGGTCTGGGTACTCGCGCGCGCGCGCATCGTCGAGCGCGACGAGAAAGGCCAGCCGCTGCGCATGTGCGGCACCGCGCGCAACATCATGGGCACACGCGCAGCCGACCGTGAGCATCGCATCGCGCAGGAAGTGATCCGCAGCATGACCGAAGCGCTGACGGTGACCGATCTCGAGTTCCGCTTCGTTTCGGTCAACCCCGCGTTCACGCGCATGACCGGCTGGCGCGAGCACGAAGTCATCGGCCGCGTCGCGTCGATCCTCAACTGCTCGCAGCATCCGCCCGAGCACTATCTCGCGATGCGCGAGGCGCTCGAGCGCAACGGCCACTGGCGCGGCGAGCTCTGGCAGCGGCGCAAGGACAACGAGGAGTTCCTCTGCTGGCTCGAGCTCACCGAGGTGCGCGATGCGTCCGGCGCGCGCACGCATTTCGTCGGCGTGCTCAACGACATCACCGACCGCAAGCGCGCCGAGCAGGAGCTTCGCTATCTTGCGAACTACGACACGCTGACCGGCCTGCCGAACCGCACGCTGCTCAGCGAGCGGCTCGGCCACGCGATCATTCGCGCGCGGCGCGGCAACCGCAAGGTCGCCGTGCTGTTCCTCGATCTCGACCGCTTCAAGCACGTCAACGATTCGATGGGCCACGCCGCCGGCGATCGCATGCTGAAGGCGGCCGGCAGCCGCTTGCGCCATGTCGTGCGGGAAGGCGACACGGTCGCCCGCCTCGGCGGCGACGAGTTCACCGTCGTGCTCGAAGACGTCGCCGGCAATCTCGAAGCCGAGCACATCGCGCAGAAAGTCATCGCGGCGTTCGATCAGCCGCTCGAGCTCGACAACGGACAGGAAGTCGTGATCTCGCCGTCGATCGGCATCAGCTTCTATCCCGATCACGGGCAGGTGCCGACCGATCTCCTGAAGTTCGCCGACACCGCGATGTACCAGGCGAAGGAGCGCGGGCGGCGTACGTACATGGTCTACACCGAGGCGATGGACGCGGCGGCGCGCCTGCGCGCGACGACCGTAGCGGCCCTGCGTAAAGCGTTGGAACGCAACGAGTTTTCTCTCGTATACCAGCCCAAGCTGTCGCTGCTCGACGAGCGCGTGACCGGCGTCGAGGCGCTGCTGCGCTGGCGCAGCGAGGATCTCGGCAACGTGCCGCCGGTGTCGTTCATTCCGATCGCCGAAGAGACCGGCATGATCATCGAGATCGGCGACTGGGTCGTGAGCCAGGCCTGCGCGCAGCTCGCGCGCTGGCGCGAGGCGGGCGTGCGCGACGTCACGATGTCGGTCAACGTTTCGGTGCTGCAGCTGCTGCGCGGCGAGCTGACGCAACGTCTTTGCGACATCCTCGCCGAGCACGACATCGCGCCGAACCAGCTCGAGCTCGAGCTGACCGAGAGCATGGTCATGGCGAACGCCGAGCAGTCGATCACGACGCTGCGTCAGTTGAAGGCGGTCGGCGTGACGCTCGCCATCGACGATTTCGGCACGGGCTATTCGTCGTTGAGTTATCTCAAGCGCTTGCCGATCGACACGCTCAAGATCGACAAGGAATTCGTCGGCGACATCACGACCGATCCCGACGACGAGGCGATCACGGCGACCGTCATCACGATGGCGCATTCGCTCGGGCTCAACGTCATCGCCGAAGGCGTCGAGAGCGCCGAGCAGGTGGAGTATCTGCGCGAGCAGGGGTGCGACGAAATCCAGGGTCACTGGCTCTCGCTGCCGCTCCCGCCGGATCAGTGCCTGAGCTTCCTGCGCGACCGGGCGATCCGGCGGCGCATCGCGCTCGGGGAAACGCGATAACGCAGGCCGCGGCGGAGCGAGGCTGAACCGCCCGCCGGCCGCGGGCTACCGGCCGCGGGTTTTCGTCGCTCGAACCGGGAAATTGCACTTCTCTTCCACACAAATCTTGATGCTATATTTGCCACCATGTCCGGGCACGAGCAGACGCTGGTTTCGATTGGCGACCGGGTCGACCGGCTGCTGGAGCTATGCCGCACGCTGCAGGAAGAGAACCGCAGCCTGCGCCACAGCCAGGAGCAGCTCGCGACCGAGCGCGCGCAGCTGCTCGCGCGCAACGAGCAGGCGCGCTCGCGCGTGGAAGCGATGATCCTGCGCCTGAAATCGCTGGA
The DNA here is from genome assembly GCA_937902695.1 of uncultured Rhodanobacteraceae bacterium. Classification (GTDB taxonomy): domain Bacteria; phylum Pseudomonadota; class Gammaproteobacteria; order Xanthomonadales; family Rhodanobacteraceae; genus Dokdonella_A. The sequence goes on along the minus strand of CALFNI010000413.1, from coordinate 4,171 downwards.
ACAGAATCACGGGTAGACGATGAGTGCAAGCGAACCGGTCTCGGTTTCAATCCTGGATCGCGAATACCTGATCGCATGCACGCCCGATGAACGCCCCGGCCTCGTCGCTGCGGCGAGCTTCCTCGACGGGAAGATGCGCGAGATCCGCGCCGGCGCACGCTCGGCGAATCTCGATCGCATCGCCGTTCTGGCGGCGCTGACGATCGCGCACGAGCTTCTCGGCGCGAAGCAACGCGAAAATAACGATACCGCCGCGCTGGCACATCATCTGCAAGCGATCAACGCGAAGCTTGAACGCGCGTTCCCCGGCTCACTACAATAGCCACGGTGTCCTCTGCGGTGCGCGACAGCGCACTCTTACATATTGCCTTGTACCTATAGACGACCCGGGTCAGTCATCGCAGCTGGTGTGCATGTCCGCCATGTGCGGAAAGCCTGAAGGCTGTGCCGGCTCTCCCACCTGAACCCACGGTTCAAGGTCGTTCGATGCGCACCGCCACCGCGGAGGATGCTTTTGCTTGTGCGATCCATCCGGGATCGCCGCTTCGGCGCGACGCTGACTTCATCGCAAGCGCGGCCTCTCTCTTGTAGTCCGGATGCGGCCGTCCATGGCCGCGGATTCAATCAACAGCACGCTTCGTCGGGAGCTCTGCTTTGCCCGATTCAAAGCAACGCACTGCGCAACGCGCTCTACTGCGCGAGAAGCGCGCCGCAATACCCGCAAGCGAACGCATCGCGGCTTCGACGGCGCTCGTCGCGCAGCTCGAAGCGATCCCCGAGTTCCTCACCGATGCGAACATCGCCGGCTACTGGGCCGTCGCCGGCGAGCTCCCGCTCTCCGGCATCGTCGGCGGCCTGCGTAGTCGCGGGCAGACCTATCACCTGCCTGTGATCGACGATCAGAAGCGCCTCCGCTTCGCGCCGTGGTGGCCCGGCATCGACGTCGCGCCGAACCGCTTCGGCATTCCCGAGCCGACCGGCACGGCGCATCCGCGTCTCGCGCCCGACGCAATGGATGTCGTGCTCGTGCCGCTGCTCGGCTTCGACCGGCACGGCCACCGGCTCGGCTTCGGCGGCGGCTATTACGATCGCGCATTCGAGTACCTGCGCGACCTCGAACGGCCTTCCAAGCCGCTGCTGGTCGGCATCGGCTACGCTCTGCAGGAGATCGAGCGCATCGAGCCGCGCGACTGGGACGTGCCCCTCGACTATGTCGCGACCGAGCGCGAGCTGATCGATTTCACGAATCCGGATACCTGACGCATGCGCTACTGGCTGATGAAAACCGAGCCGGACGAGTTCTCGATCGACGATCTGGCGAGGAAGAAGGTCGAGCCGTGGACCGGCGTGCGCAACTATCAGGCGCGCAACTTCATGCGCGAAATGCAGGCGGGCGACGGCGTCCTCTTCTATCACTCGAGCTGCGAGGTGCCCGGCGTCGCCGGCATCGCCGAGGTCGCGCAGGCCGCGTATCCCGATCCGACTCAGTTCGACAGGAAGAGCGATTACTATGACGCCGCGAGCAAGCGCGAGGAGCCGCGCTGGTCGCTCGTCGACGTCAGGTTCAAGCGCAAGCTGAAGCGTGTGGTTGCGCTGTCGGAGCTCAAGGATCGCATCGAGCTCGCAGGTTTCGCGCTGCTCGCGCGCGGCAACCGGCTTTCGGTGCTGCCGGTGACGAAGACGCAGTGGGATTTCATTCTCGGACTCGAATGACGGAACCCGCATGACAACGATGACGCAGGACGAGCTGAAGCGCCTCGCCGCGCGAGCCGCGCTCCGCTACCTCGATGGCGCGCGCATCGTCGGCGTCGGCACCGGTTCGACCGTCAAGCACTTCATCGATGCGCTCGCCGAGCGCAAGGACCGGATCGACGGCACCGTGTCGAGCTCAGAGCAGTCGACGCGCCAGCTCGCCGCGCACGGCATCCGCGTGCTCGATCTCAACGAAGTCGACGCGATTCCCGTCTACGTCGACGGCGCGGACGAGTGCGACGGCCGGAAATGCCTCATCAAGGGCGGCGGCGGCGCGTTGACGCGCGAGAAGGTCATCGCCGCGGTCGCGACGAAGTTCGTCTGCATCATCGACCCGGCCAAGCGCGTCGACGTGCTCGGCAGGTTCCCGCTGCCGATCGAAGTGATCCCGATGGCGCGCAGATACGTTTCGCGCGAGATCGTGCGGCGCGGCGGCAACCCCGTCTGGCGCGAACATCTCGTCACCGACAACGGCAACGCGATCCTCGACGTGCACGGCTGGCAGATCGCCGATCCGGTCGCGATGGAGCGCGATCTCAACCAGATCGCCGGCGTCGTCACCGTCGGCCTGTTCGCGCAGCGCCCCGCCGACGTCGTGCTGATCGGCGATCGCGAGATGTAGGCGCGCCGCGCCCACGCACGACGTTTCGGGCGCCTCGCGCTCAGTGCGGCGATGCGGCCGTGGCCTTCGTCGGCGCATCGAGTCGCGCCAGCACCCAGCCGAACCCCTTCTCGTGCGCCTTCGCAGCGACTTCGGCCGCCAGCGCGTCCGCGTCGACATCGCGATGCTCGCCTCGCAGCGTCTCCACGGCCGCCAGCCGGTATTCGAGCGCCCAGCCGAGCCAGTTGCGGTGCTCCGCGTCGTCGGCGAGCGCTTCGAGCTCGGCGATCGCCTTGGGCTCGCCGGCACGCGCGCGCAGCACGGCGAGCGCGAAATCGACCGCGAGCACTTCCTGGCGCGCGTTGATGCCGCGACGCAGGTCCTTCGCCCGCGCGACCGCGCGATCGCGGGCCGCGGTGTCGCCGAGCGCGTCGGCCGTCAGCGCAAGGAACGCCTCGGCATCGGCCGCGCCGGTGTTGGCCTCTGCCTTCGTGAACGCTTCTGCCGCGCCTTCGAGCCGTGCGCGCGCCTCGCTCCAGCGATGCCGGGCCATGTCGATCTGCGCGAGCGTCAGTTCGATGTTGGGTTGCATGACCGTGTCGTTCGAGGTCTTCGCGAGCGCCATCGTTTGCGCGAACGCCGTTTCGGCGGCCGCGACGTCGCCGCGGTCGAGCGTGACCTCGGCGCAGTTGAACGTCATGATCAATGCGAACTGCGGATCGCCGATCGGCTTGACGATCTCCTTGCCCCGCTTGCAGACGGCGTCGGCTTCGGCCAGGTCGCCGCGCAGGCGCAGCACGTCGGCGTAGTTCGCGATCGCCCAGACGTTGCCCGATTCATCGCCGAGTTTCTCGCCGATCGCCATCGCTTCCTGGTATTCGTGCACGACGTCCTCGCTCGCGGACTCGTCGGAATCGGCCGTCGCGATCGCTTGCAGGCCCCATTTCTGCATCGCGGCGTCGCCGGTTTCGCGGCTGAGCTCGAGCACGCGGCGCGCTGCCGCGGCGGCGCCGTCGCGATCGCCCGCGTTCCACAACATGCGCGAGAGATCGGTGTAGGCCGCGGTCATGCCGCCGAGATCGCCGATGCTCTGGTAGATCGCCATCGCGCGCGGGTATTGCTCGTGCGCCGCATCGCCCTGGTTCGCCGAGGCGAAGTTCTTGCCGAGACCCTGGCGCGCCGACGCCTCGCCGTGCGGATTGCCGTTGCGCTGATACGCCGCGATCGCCTCGCGGAGCGCCTTCTCCGCCGCCGCGCTGTCGCCGAGATGGAACAGCGCCATGCCGAGCCGCATGTCCGCGTCGGCGATCTCGCCCGGCACGTCGCGCGAGCCGGCAAGCGCGAGCGCCTGGCGCGCGTGCGCGGCCGCGCCCTTGACGTCATCGCGCGCGGCGTCGATGTCGGCCGCCGCGAGCTCGACGCGCGGATCGGCCGCGGCATCCGGAAGCTTGCGCAGCTCGGCGAGCGCCGCATCCGCGCCGGCGACGTCGATCGCGGCGAGCCGCATCTGGATCTCGCGCAAGCGGTAGTCGGGATTCTCGGGTTTCAGCGCGACGAGCGCGCGCGCGGCCTCGGCTGCCTTCTGCCACGCGTGCCGCGCCGCCTGCCGCTGCACTTCGATCAGCAGCCGCTGCTCCTCGGGCAATCCTTCGGCATGCGCGGCCGCCTGCTCCGCCGCGGCCGCCGCTTTCGCGCCGTAGCCGAGTGCCGACCAGGCCTGCGCGAGATAGCTGTATGCCGGCGCGTAGCCCGGCGCCTCGGCGATCGCATCGAGCAGCTCGTCGCGCGCGCGTGCGGGATCGTTGCGATGCAGCGCAT
>CALFNI010000412.1 GCA_937902695.1 uncultured Rhodanobacteraceae bacterium | reverse complement strand
TGCCCTTCTGCCTGAACGTGTAGTTCGCGGGGACGACGACATACGCACGATCACCGCTCACGTCGACGTGGCGCGGCTTGCCGAGCGTGACGACGCCATCGGTGATGCCTTCCTTCGCGGCGTTCGCGACGTAGTCGTCCGCCCACTTCGCGCAGGCGCCGGCGCCGTGCCATTCGTGCGGCGGGAACTCGTCGATGATCGACGTTTCGTCGGCGCACGCGGCGAGCGCGGATTTGACGTCGCCCTTGTTGAAGCCATCGGCGAACTGATGGATCGGTACCATCACGTTGCTCTGTTCCGATGCGGCGGCCGATCCCGACGCCGCCATGACGATCGCCAGTACCATCGATAACGTGCGCATACGCTCCCCCCGGTGAACGGGCAACGCGCGCATTGCGCGCGCGTGCGCGGTGCCCGCGCGCCGCGCCGTCAGCATACGCGCAACGTCCTGCCCGCGCGACGCGTCAGAGCCCGTCGAAGCCGTCGCAGTAGACGGTGTCGCTCGTCGCGCAGGTCGCGAGCTGGGTCTGGATCTCGTACGGCCCGAGATCCATCGTGCCGAAGCCCTCGAAGTTCGGCACGTCGATGAGGTCTACCGTCCGCGGATTGCCTTCGAGGTCGACGACGCCATCGGGCTCGGTCCAGTCGACGCCGAACGACGTGCGCTGCAGGTGATAGTCGCCGTTGCCGGCGTCGACGTAGGTCGGCGCGCCGTCGACGAGATTCACGCCGCCGACGAGCGTGCCGACATTGTTGGCGAGCACGTCGTGCGCGTTCATGTCGCCGGCGGGGCCGGCGTAATCGACGACATCGAATCCCGGCTGATCGACGATGGCGTTCGAGATCTCGAAGAAGTTCGCCGCCACGTGCATCACGTACGGCGTGCCGATCGCGTTGTTTGCCAGCGTGCAGCGGCTGAGCACGAGCGAGGTCCCGCCGGACGTCGAGCCGTCCGGGCCGGCGTCGATGAGATCGCCGCTCGCCGTGTTGTCGACGATCAGGCAATCGCGCATCTCGACGCGCGCATCCGAGTCGGATTGGTCGTCGACGAAGCGCACCGCGTGGCCGCCGGTGTCGTGGCGCATCTCGAAGCGGTCGGCGTAGAGCGCGCTTTCGGACTGGATCAGGATCGTCGCGCCATCCGTCGGCGTGCCGTCTTCCTGCTGCGACAGATTGCCTTCGATGCGGTTGCACGCGACGCCTGCCGCGCAGTGCACGGCACCGAGCGCGGACGGCGGCTCCGGCGAATCGCAGCTGTAGATGCCGAAGCCGGGCAGCGTCTCGGGCGACGTGTTCAGCGCGACGACGCTGCCGTACACGTCGACATCGCCGTAGATCGCGGCGCCGTCCTGCGCGGAGTTGCCGTCGATCAGGAAATCGTACGCGCAGAGGATCGCGCGGTTGTTCGGCGAGAAGCCGAAGTTGCTGTGCGGGCGAAGGTACACGCCGCCGCCGGTCGCGGTCGCGATGTTCTGCTCGATCTTCACCGGATTGGCGGGATCGGTGGTGAAGACGCGCGCGACGGCGGTGTCGTTGTTCTCCGAATCATAGATCGCGAGACCGCCGCCGTAGGTCGCAGTGTTCGAATAGATGACGCCGAGGCCGCCGTAACCCGGCGATCCGATCTCCGCCTGCGCCGGCCCGATCACCTGCACGCCGCCGCCATAGCCGTTCTCGGCCACGTTGAAGCCGATCAGCGTATGCGGCTGCATGATGAAGAGCCGCGTCTGGCCTTCGACGCGCACGCCGCCGCCCGAGAGCAGCGCCACGTTGCGCGTGATCACCGTGTCGCTGTCGATCGTCAGCGTCGACGGGCCGCTCGGGCTCATGTCGACGCCGGCGCCGTAGCCGGTGGTGTTCTGCGAGATCGACGTATTCGCGAGCTCGAGCGTGCCCTGCCCGCCGAAATAGATGCCGCCGCCCTGGTGGCTCTCGTCCATGCTGGCGCCGGTGAGCCAGAGGTTCGCGACATAGACGTGGCTCACGCCTTCGATCTCGATGACGCTGTGGCCCGACGTGCCGTTCAGCGTCGTCAGGCCCTCATAGGTCGCCGAATCGCATTGCGCGAGGCCGCCAAGCAGGTTGATGTCCTTGTCGATGATGCGGATGTGCGTGTCGTCGTACGCAAGATCCTGTGCGATCAGGATGCTGTTGCCTTCGGGATCGGTCGCGGCGTCGATCGCCTGCTGCAGATCGCTGAAGCTGCAGGCCGCGTCGTTGCCGACGGTGTAGAGCGTGAACGCGGCGGCGTCGCCGATCGCGGCGGCGCAAAGAACGAAGACGGCAAGACGCAAGAAGGCGAGCGCCGGCCGATCCTGGCGGGCGGTCGAGTGAAACAGGGACATGGCATCGCTCCTGGGTGGTCTCGAACCCAAGAACGACGTTTCGGCGCGGGGGTAGACATGCGGATGACATCGGCGAGCACTCGCGTGCTCGCCGACGGTCGACGCCGACCGGCGCCCCTCCGTTGCCAGCGCGCTATGACAGCGGCGGCTTGCCCGTGTTCACGGCGAGTTGATCGGCGAACGCACGCTGGTACGCGGGCCGCGCTTCGCCACGCGCGACATAGGCGGCGAGATTCGGAAACTCGTCCAGAATGCCCGACATCCGCAGCCTCAGCAGCACGGACACTATCATCAGATCGCCCGCGCTGAATGCACCATCGAGCCAGTCGGCGCTGCCAAGGCGCGCGGAAAGCGGCTTCAACCGGTCGCGGATGCGATCCATGACCAGCGGCAGGCGGTCCTTGCTCCAGGGTTTGTCGCCTTCGAGGATCTTCGCGACCATGAGATCGAGAATCGGCGGCTCGACCGTGTTCAACGCGGCGAACATCCACGTGATCGCGCGCGCCCGCGCATTGGCGTCGTCCGGCAGCAGCCCGGCATAGCCCTGCGCAATATGGAAGACAATCGCGCCTGTCTCGAACAGCGCGAGATCGCCTTCCTCATACGTCGGGATCTGTCCGAACGGATGCAGCGCGAGATGCGCGGGCTCCTTCATCGCCTTGAACGAAACGAGGCGAACCTCGTAAGGCCGCCCCGCTTCTTCGAGCGCCCAGCGCACGCGCGTGTCGCGCGCGAGGCCTTTGCCGCCGTCGGGTGAGCGTTCGAAGGCGGTGATGGTGATGGTCATGGGTGAGGCTGTCCTCGGATGCGTCGTTAGCGCCGCTTTCGGACTTTAGCGTCGCTCACGTCGGCCTGCAGATAGATCGTCTCGATGTCGCGATCGGCGCTGATCAGGTAGCGGCGGCCTTTCGGAAAGCCGACGCGTGCGAGCCATTCGCCGGACAGGCGGATTTCGGGCACTTCGCGGCGCGCATTTGCGCGCGCGTAGCGCTATAAGCAGTGAGTAATCTCAATTTATCCCTCATTAAAAAAAACCCCGGCGCACAGATGCGACCGGGGTCTACAAGACGTACGAGCACTCCCAATGGAGTTGCCGACTATGTATTGCCTAAGTGAGCGTCAGAGGTTCTCGCCAACTGCAGTTGCATGACTTCTCTTATCAGTATTCGAGGTAATCCGGCGCCATTCAGATATGAATGGCGCCGGCGCCTACGTTACTCGTCTATGTAGATCGGAAATGCCTTCTTCCCGTATTGCTTGGCCCACCGAATTTCTCCGGTCTTCGGATCATGCACCCACGGTCGGAAGATCACCTTCTTTCCACGCTGACGAGGACGTCGACCATCAGTCCGGTCGGACATGATGTCACCTCGTTAACTCAGTCTGGTTCGAGCTTGGTCTCGAGGTTTAGCTGAACCCACGCCCGTTTCGGATTTGGACTCATTGCTGTTGCCTAACCTAGGAACCGGCGACATCCCTTTCGCCATAGCTCACATCAAGCCGGAATGGCAGCTTGCCCCTGCCAAGCGCTAGACCCAACATATCGCACTCAAAAAACGATCGAGACACAAGATGTTGTGCAAGGCATCGCGATAAACGTACTGCCGAACTCGCCGCTTGTAAAGCGCCTTGGCGCCGCCGAATACGAATGGCCTTAAATCACAATGGTTTAGTCGGCTTGTAGATAGATCGTTCTAAGTTTCTTATCAGCGCTGATTAGGTACCTGCAACCTTTCGGAAAGCCGACACGTGCGAGCCATTCGCCGGACAGGCGGATCTCGGGCACTTCGCGGCGCGCACGTTGGCGCGCAAGATCGGCATCGCTTGCGCGGAGCTTGCGTGATGTAACGACGCGCCATGTGCGCGGGAGGTGGAGGCGTGTCGTGACGGCGGCGATCGGCGGACGCTTCGTCCGCGCGGGGGCGCGCGTGCGTGAGTGGGTTTTGCGAGCCATGCGGTGAGTCCCTGTATCGGAGCCACCGATTTCCGCGTGGTGGCGAACCGCGCGGGTGGCAGACCGGCCGATAACCACTCCGGCAAGCTCCGAAGAGCTTCCCGCGCGTGCCGCCGCAGACGTGCGCGGACGCGCGTCGCAGACGCCTGCCGGGATGCCGAGGAAGCGTTCGAGCACCAGCACCGCATTGGCCAGCTCGCCTTCCTG
>CALFNI010000411.1 GCA_937902695.1 uncultured Rhodanobacteraceae bacterium | reverse complement strand
GATCTCGCGGAACGGCGGCACCCGGCCGAGGATCGCGAGCCCGAGCTCGTCGATATCGTCGCGCGGCGGTTCGATGCGCCGCCGGCGGCGTCGATACGCATCGACGGCGCGCGGCCGATGGAAGAGGTGTGCCGGCTGGCACTCGCGGAGGTCGCGGCGCGGCTGGACGTGGGCGTGCTTTGATCCTCCGCTGACGAGGCGTCGTCGCGATCGCCGGCTCGCGTCCGCGTGTGTTTCGTCGGGCCCGGAAAGAGCGAAGCGCGGCACTCCCATCTTTTCCCCTCTCCCGCCGCGGTGAAGGGCGGACGGACCAGCCGCACACGGACGTGAGTCGGTTATCGCAAATTGGTGAAGCGGGAGAGAAGGCAAATGGATTCCCGCTTCCGCGGGAATGACGGAGAGTCGAAATGGAGTCCCGCTTCCGCGGGAATGACGGAGAGTCGAAATGGAGTCCCGCGTCCGCACGAATGACGAAGGTAAAAATGGTTTCCGGATTACGCCGGGCTGACGAAGCGCCGACACCTCACTTCGCCGCCTTCAACCTCGCTCCCTCGAAATAAAAAACCCTGAGGTCGAGCCCGCGCTGACTGCGCCCGATATAGACGAACCGCGGATTCCACCACACCGCCGTCCGTCCCTTCTCCTTGAACCGGTTGTTCTCGAGCTCGAGCAGGATGCCGATGCACGGATAGTCGTTGTCGCGCGCGAATTCCTCAAGCAGCGCGCACGAGCGCTTCAGCAGCATCATCACGAGCGGCGACGAACGCCACGCCTTGCCGACGAAGGTGCGCCAGTAATAGACCGGCTGCGCGAGGTGCGGCGGCGTCATGACGACGGCCGTGCAGACGCCGGCGACCTCGCCGTCGGGGGTCAGCGCGTGCATGACGACCTGCGGCAGGCGCGCGCTCATCTGCGTCTCGTCGTTGAACGCGCCTTCGCGTTTCCAGAATGCGCGGATCGCGTCGCCGCTCGCGGCCGATGGCGCGGGCCAGTCGACGACGAACGTGAAACGCGCGCGCGACGCGGCGCCGTTTGCGCCCGCGACGCCGGCGCTCACGCGTGCGATCCCGGCGTCACCGCTTCGGCGGCGTCGGGTGTCGTCGTCGCCGCGTAGCCGATCGGCTCCGGCGGTTTCGTGAAGCCGACTTCGCGGAGCGCATCCTCGGGAAGCGCATACGACGTCGCCAGATGCTCGCCTTCGTGGATGATCTCGGGGAACAGGATGCCGGACAGCGCCTGCACGGCGAAGATTTCCTGCACGCCGCCGGTGAACTTCAGGAGCCCGATCGTGTTGCCGGTGCCGATATGCACGGCCCAGACGCCGCTCTGGCGATCGCGGTTGTCCTCGGTGATCTCGATGTCGGTGAACGCGTTGGTCTCGCGCAGCTGCGAGAGGCCGACGAACGCGACCGGGCCGATGAAATCGAGACCGCGCGCGAAGCCGGGCACGCTGGCGACGTCGGTCTTCTCGCCGGTCTTCGGATCGATCGTGACGAGCTTGCCGCGGCCGGATTCCAGCACCCAGAGGCGGTTGTCGTACCAGCGCGGCGAATGCGGCATCGACAGGCCGCGCGCGATGATGCGGTCCTGCGCCATGTCGAAAAGGACGCCGCCGTCACGCTTGTTCTCGCGCCAGCCCTGCGGCTTGTTCGATTCGCCGAGCGCGGTCAGATAGCGCGGCTTGCCGTCGCGCATGCCGAGGCCGTTCAGATGGCAGCGGTCTTCGGGCGCGTAATGGCTGACGAAGCGCGGGCGCCAGCGCGGCACGAAGCTCGATTTCGTGTCGAGCGTGCAAAGGCACGAGAACAGCGTGTTGACGAACCAGAGGTCGCCGTATTTGTCGAACGCCATCTCGTGGATGTCGATCGCGCCGGTGATGTGGCCGCGCCGCGCGAGATAGACCGCGTCGTGCTTGGGCGGATCCTGCAGGCGCCGCGCGACGGCGGGCATGTTGCGGAACTCGGCGATCTCGATGTGCGCGCCGAGCGCGAGCCGCTCGCCGTCGGCGGCCATGCCCATCGGGCGGTTGAAGCTCCGGAAATGCGTGTTGATCGAGTTGCCGTCGGGCCGGAGGATCACCAGCTTGCCGGCCTGGTATGTCGAGACGACGAGGCAGCCCTTCAGCTGGCGCAAAAGATCCGGGAAGTTCGTCGTGTGCATGCTGCCGAGAACTTCCTGCACGGTCTTCTCGGGCGGTTTCGGCTCGGCCGTGGCTTCGCCGTTGGCGGCGATGGCCGTCGGGGGCGGTTCGTTCGGACTTTCGGGACCAGTCTCGTTCATGGCGGCACCATCGGGTCGATCGGAAAACGGCGGCGCGTCCCGGCGATTCCAAGACGGCGGCATCGTATCGGAAAACGCCATAACCCTGCGGTTGCGGACATCGCGTTTGCGGGTGCGCCGGCCCGGAGCCCCAGGTCTTGCCGGGGCGGATATACCGGCGGATATACGCGATCGGGCGTCCATTGCGGACGCGCGGCAGCTCAGTCCGCGCGCTTGCGGCGCACGTAGACCTGCTTGCGGACGCGCGCGACGACCTGGCCGTCCGCGGTGCGGACTTCGGTCTCGAACCAGCGCAGGCACTTCGCGCCGTCGGCGGTCGCGGCGCGGAGCTCGTCGATCGTCGCATCGTCGAGCAGGAACTCGGCGTAGACCGGCGCCCTCGTCGCTTCGACGAACTCGATCGCGGCCGCTTTGTCCCAGACGACATAGCCGCCGCCGAGACGGTAAAGCGTCATGACCATCCAGAATGGATCGGTCATCGCGAACAGGCTTCCGCCGAAGTGGGTGCCGACGAAGTTGCGGTTGTACCAGTGCCGCTTCAGCACGATGCGCGCGCGGCGCCAGTCGTCCGAAATCTCGAGCACGCGGATGCCGGCGAACAGGAACGGCGGCCAGACATTGAGGATGCGGCGCATCGCGCGCGCCGACGGCATGCGCATCGCGCGCGCCTCAGAACAGCAGCGAGGACATCTTGCGACGATACGTGCCGACGAGATCGGCATCGTCGAGCACGCTGAACGCGGCGACGAGGTGCTTCTTCGCCTGTCCGTCGTTCCAGGTCCGATCCGCCTTCAGGATGCTCAGCAACTGGTCGAGGCCGCCGGCCGGATCGCCGTCGAGCAGCAGGCGAAGGCCGAGCAGGTCGCGCGCGGCGTGATCGGAGGGATCGGCGTCGACGCGCTTGCGCAATTCCGCCACGGACGGCGCGTCCTTGAGCGCGTACGCGAACTCGATCTGGCCGCGCAGGCGCCGCGCGCGGTCGTCGGCGGCGAGATTGGCCGGCAGCGAATCGAGCTCGGCCTGCGCGGCGGTCGCGTTGCCCACGCGCATCTGCGCGAGCGCGAGGTCGAGCTTGAGCTCGGCGCGGTCGGGCTCCTTGGCCATTTCCTGCTGGATGCGCGCGATCGCCTGCTCGGGCGTCTCGACGACCTCTGGCGCAACCTCTTCGACCAGCGCCGCGTCGGCGGCGACGTCGCCCGGCTGCACGTGGCGCGCAAGGAACTCGCGGAGCTGCGCTTCCGGCAGCGCGCCGGTGAAACCATCGACGAGCTGGCCTTCGCGCACGAGCACGACGGTCGGGATGCTGCGCACGCCGAACATCGCGGCGAGCTGCTGCTCCTTGTCGCAATCGACCTTGGCGAGCTTGATCGCGCCGGCGTATTCCCCGACGACTTTCTCGATCAGCGGCCCGAGCGTCTTGCACGGCCCGCACCAGGTCGCCCAGAAGTCGACGAGCACGGGCTGGTCGAACGAGGCGTTCAATACCTCGGCTTCGAAGTTGGCCTGCGTGGCGTCGAAGATCGTCGGCGGGGTCTGGGCTTGCATGAAAGGCTCCTGGATGCGCTCGGCCGTAGATTGTGCCAGCGCCGCGCGAATCCAAGGCGCTTCAGGCGCCGAGCCGCGCCCGGAGCGCTTGCGCGTCGAACGGCGCGCGGACCTTCATGTCGTTGTCGAAATAGCAGTAGACGTCGCGGCGCGCCCGCTTCGCCGGTGGTTTCGCCGACGCGCGCCG
>CALFNI010000410.1 GCA_937902695.1 uncultured Rhodanobacteraceae bacterium | reverse complement strand
CGTCATGAGCCAGCTCGCGCTGGAGCACAAGGCGATCAACCTCGGCCAGGGCTTCCCCGATTTCGACGGTCCGCACGCGCTGCGCGACGCGCTCACCGCCGCGATGAATGCCGGTCGCAACCAGTACGCGCCGATGACCGGCCTGCCGGCGCTGCGCGAGCAGATCGCGCGCAAGACCGAGGCGCTCTACGGCCGCAAGGTCAATCAGGATACCGAGGTCACGGTGACGTCCGGCGCGACCGAGGCTCTCTTCGCCGCGATCGCCGCGGTCGTGCGTCCCGGCGACGAAGTGATCGTGCTCGACCCCTGCTACGACAGCTACGAGCCCGCGATCGAGCTCAACGGCGGCCGCGCCGTGCACGTGCCGCTCGATCCGGAAGACTTCTCGCCCGACTGGCAGCGCGTCCGCGATGCGATCACGCCGAAGACGCGCATGATCCTCGTCAACTCGCCGCACAATCCATGCGGCGCGGTGTTCACGCCGGACGACCTCGACGCGCTCGCCGACGTCACGCGCGCGCAGGGGATTCTCGTCCTCTCCGACGAGGTCTACGAGCACATCGTGTTCGACGGCAGGCCGCATCAGAGCGTGTTGCGCCACGCCGAGCTCGCCGATCGGAGCTTCGTCGTCTCCTCGTTCGGCAAGACGTTCCACTGCACGGGCTGGAAAGTCGGCTACTGCATCGCGCCGCGCGCGCTGTCGGCCGAGTTCCGCAAGGTCCATCAGTACCTGACGTTCTGCACGTTCACGCCGGCGCAGGTCGCTTTCGCCGAAATCCTCGAGAAGGATCCGCAGCACTATCTCGACCTGCCGGCGTTCTATCAGAACAAGCGCGACCGCTTCCGCGACCTGCTCGCCGGATCGAAGTTCCGGCCGCTGCCGGTCGGCGGCGCGTACTTCCAGGTCGTCGATTACTCGGCGCTCGACGACCGCGACGATCTCGCGTTCTGCGAGTGGCTGGTCAAGGAAGGCGGCGTCGCGGCGATTCCGATCTCGGCGTTCTACGAATCGCCGCCGGCCGATCAGCGCCTGATCCGCTTCTGCTTCGCCAAGAGCGACGCGACGCTCGAGCAGGCCGCCGAGCGCCTGCGCGCCCTGTGAGGCCGACGATGAAGACGCTTCGCGTTTCACTGGTGCAGGGCGCGACGCGCTGGCACGATCCGGCGGCGAATCGCGAGTACTACGGCGCCCTCGTCAGGCCGCTGAAAGGGCAGAGCGACCTCGTCGTGCTGCCGGAGACGTTCCTGTCGGGTTTCACCAACGAGACGCTCGGCAACGCCGAGACCATGGACGGCAGCGGCATCCGCTGGCTGCGCGAGCTTGCGGCCGACGTCGGCTGCACCGTCACCGGCAGCATGGTCGTCCGCGAAGGCGATCGCTGCGTCAACCGCCTCGTCTGGATGCCGCCGCACGGCACGCACGCGATCTACGACAAACGACACCTCTTTCGCATGGCGAAGGAGCACGAGCGCTACGGCGGCGGCGACACGCGACTCATCGTCGAGATCAACGGCTGGCGCATCTGTCCGCAGGTCTGCTATGACCTGCGCTTTCCGGTCTGGCTGCGCAACCGCTACGACCGCGAGGCGCAGCGGTTCGACTACGACTTCGTGTTCTTCGTTGCGAACTGGCCGAGCGCGCGACGTCACGCGTGGCGCACGCTGCTCCGCGCGCGCGCGATCGAGAATCTTGCGTACTGCGTCGGCGTCAATCGCGTCGGCGTCGACGGAAACGGCCTCGACTATGCGGGCGACAGCGGCGCGTTCGATTTTCTCGGGCAGCCGCTCGTCGAGCTCGGTGCGCAGGAACAGGTTGTCACCGTGACGCTTGATCCCGCCGCGCTCGAAGCGCATCGCGAGCGGTTTCCGGCGTGGATGGATGCGGACGAGTTCGAGATCAGGATCTAGTCTTTCCCCTCTCCCGCTTGCGGGAGAGGGGATATGGCAGCGCGCTGCCGGCTACGACAAATCACGATCCCAGTACGGCTCCGGTCCGAAGCGCTCCACGAGAAAATCGATCAGTCGCCGCGTCTTCGCGGGCAGCGTCCGCGTATGCGGATACACCGCGTACACCGCGATCGGCGGCAACGTCCATTCGGTCAGAATCCGCCGCAAGCGCCCGCTGCGGAGATAGTCGGCGACGATGAACGTCGGCAGCCGCGCCACGCCCATGCCTGCCGCGGCGGCGGCGGCGATGAAATCGCCGTTGTTGACCGCGAGTCGCGAGTGCGCCGGCACCGACGTCGAAACGCCGTCGCGCTCGAACTCCCACGCCTCGCTGTTCGCCGTCAGCGTGTAGCGCAGGCACTCGTGCCTGGCGAGATCGGCGGGCACTTCGGGCTCGCCGTGGTCGGCGAGGTACGCGGGCGAGGCGACGGCGACCATGCGGCACGGCGCGATCTTGCGTGCCATCAGCGACGAATCGGCAAGCTGCGAGATGCGGATCGCGACATCGAAACCCTCCTCGACGAGATCGACGCGGCGATCGTTGAGGTTGAGATCGAGCTCGACGCGCGGGTGCAGGCGCTGGAACTCGGCGAGCGCGGGCGCGAGATGCGCCGTCGAGAACGGAATCGGCGCGCTCACGCGCAGGCGTCCGCGCGGATCGACCTGCAGCTCCGTCGCCTCCGCCTCGGCTTCGCCGAGTCGCATGAGCACGTCGCTGACGCGCTGGTAATAGTTCTGTCCGGATTCGGTGAGGCTCAGGCGCCGCGTCGTGCGGTTGAGGAGGCGGACGCCCAGCGTGTCCTCGAGGTTCTGGATCAGCTTGGATGCCAGCGCGCGCGAGATGCCGAGCTGCTCTGCCGCGGCGGTGAAGCTGCCGGTGTCGACGACGCGCGTGAACAACTGCATGGCCTGCAGCTTGTCCATCGCTAGTCCGGCAGGATCGCGAGTACCGCCTCGGGCGGTCGACCGATTGCGGCCTTGCTGCCCATGACGACGATCGGGCGCTGCATCAGGCGCGGATTCGCCGCGATCGCGGCTACCAGCTGATCGCGCCTGAGGCGCGGATCGGCAAGGCCGAGGTCGCGGTAGTCGTCCTCGTCCGTGCGCAACAGCTCGCGCGGCTCGATGTCGAGCATCGCGAGCAGACGCTCGACTTCGGCGACCGACGGCGGGCTCGAAAGGTATTCGATGACGCGCGGCGAAAAACCGCGCGCGACGAGCAGCTCCAGCGTCGCGCGCGACTTCGAACAACGCGGATTGTGATAGATCGTCGGCTGGCGCATGCGTCGGGCCCTGTGGCCCGACAGACTGTGCCGCTTTCCCGCACCTCAAACAATGCGGAGGGCGCACCCAGAAACGACAGGGAGAAACACCCAATCGCTAGGCGGCGGCCGCCTGGAGAGGTGCATGCACGGCGCGGCGCGCATTGGCGAGCTCGCGATCGATGATGAAGCGCTCGGCTTCCGCGCGCGAGGAAAAGCGCGCGAGCACGGCGCCGCTCTCGGGACACAGCACTTCGCGCCAGCTGTCGAGCCCGTTCCCGCGCGGGGATTCCGTCCCCGCGAGGGCCGGCACCGGCGGATGTGCGCGGACATGATCGATCCTGTAACCCAGCACGTTGACTTCGGTATGGCGCGAGGTGTTCATCGTGTTCTCCAGATCCTTGGGGTGCAGCCTCGTTGACGCCCGTGCAGCATAGACAGCGACGGTGTTGCTGCGGTTAACCTGCTGTTGCAGTCGGGTTAACGCGGTGCGCGCTTGTGCACCTTTGCGCATGCAAAGCGCCCTTTGCACGACGCGGGCGAACTTTCGGGAGCGTCGCTTGTCTTGTCCTCGACGCGGCTCTATCTTCGGCGCTCGCATGCAGCGGAGATTCAACGTGCGATCCGTCCCTGCGCTTGCAGGTATTGCGCTCGCCGCCGCGCTGGCCGCGTGTGCATCCGCGCCACCCGCCCACGGCGACGCGGCGGCCGCGCGCGCCGACGCTGCCGCCTCGAAGGCGCGCCCGACGACCGACGACTACCGCCGCTACATTCGCGGCAACGTGCAGGCCTTCAACGCGTCGAACGTCACCGACTGGGACGCGCCCGATCCGCAGCACGTCGTCGTCTGGACCTCGCCCGCCGAGGCATATCTCCTGACGCTCTTCGGGGCGTGCTTCGGGGTCGAATTGGCGTCGACGATCCTGCTGTCGGCCGACGGCGGCGTCGTCAGGCCCGGCGCCGCGGCGGTCATGGTCGGCGCGGAGCGCTGCCGCATCCAGTTCGTCGAGAAGCTCGACGCGCGCGCCATGAAGGCGGACAGGCTGCGCTGACGGGCCCCGGCGAGGGGCCTGCTACCATAGGTGCTGTCCCGTTGCGGCGCCGCCCATGACTCCTGCACCGACGCTCGAAAACGCACGCGAACGGCGCGCATTCTGGCTTTTCATGCTCGTCGCGTTCGTCCTGCTCGGAGCGGGCATCGGGTTGCGCGATCCGTGGCCGAGCGACGAGCCGCGCTTCACGCTCGCTGCGAAGCAGATGGTCGAATCGGGCGACTGGCTCTTTCCGCATCGCGGCCGCGAGCTCTATTCCGACAAGCCGCCGATGCTGATGTGGAGCGAGGCGGCGTCGTACGAAGTCACGCGGAGCTGGCGGGTCGCGTTCCTGCTGCCATCGCTGCTCGCGGGCTTGCTGACGCTCGGCCTGACCTACGATCTCGGCCGGCGGTTCTGGAATCACAAGGCCGGGCTCTACGCGGGAATCGCCGCGCTGTTCGTCTTCCAGTTCATGTACCAGGTCAAGCGCGCGCAGATCGATCCCCTGATCATGGGCTGGATCACGCTGGCGAACTGGGGCTTGCTCGTGCACTTCCTGCGCGGCCCGAACTGGCGCGCGTACTGGCTCGGCTGCTTCGCCGCGGGTATCGGCGTCATCACCAAGGGCGTCGGCATCCTCGCGCTGCTGATGTTCGTGCCGTACGTGTTCGCGCGCGTGCGCGG
>CALFNI010000409.1 GCA_937902695.1 uncultured Rhodanobacteraceae bacterium | reverse complement strand
TGCCAGCCGTCCGAGTTTGCGCGTCGTGCGCAGGCTTGTCGCGGCCGCCGCCATGTCGGGTGCGATGTGGCTCGCGCATTCGGCATCGACGAGGTTCAGGCCGAGCTGGATCTCGTCGGGATGCGCGGATAGCGCCGCACGCAGGCGCGCCACCGCTTGCGGCGAATGTCCGCGCGCGATCTCGATCTGCGCCGCATACGCCTGCGCGCGCGGGGAATCGGGATTGCGCGCGGCCCACAGGAGTCCCTGATCGGCGACGTTTCCCCACAATCCCGCGCCGACGTAGGTAAGTCCCGCCAGCAGCAGCGGCAATGCGACGGTCAGGAAGCGCCGTGCGAACAGGATGGCGCGCGATTCCGTTTGCGTGCCGGCGGAAACGGCCGGCGCCGGCGCGCACAGCCACAGCGCGAGCGGCCAGAACATCAGGAGCGACGGCACGTAGTTGCGGTGCTCGAAGTAGAGCTCGATCGCTATGACGCTCGATTCCATCAGATGCCCGACGAAGAAGAACAGGATCGCGAGCGCGAGCGCCGGGTGGCGGCGACGCACGCGTACCGCGAACGCGAGCAGCGCGACCACGACGGCGATGCAGATCAGCGTCGACGGCGGCGAAAGGAGCCCCGTCGAGGCGGCGTAGCCGTCGTTGAATACGCCGCGCGAGTAGGGACGCGGCAGCCACAGGAGCTGCAGATAATCGACCAGCACGCGCGGCTCGGTGAGCAGGCGTTGTCCCAGCGTCCACGGCCGATCCGCCAGCGAGCCGGCGAGCAGGCCGCGGGCGCCGGCATAGACGAAATACGCGATCAGCGCCGCGGCCGGAACCGCCAGCAGCACGCGCCGCATCGTGCGGAAACTCTTGCCGCGCGACGTCGCCGGCAGCGGCGCCACGCCATCGAGCAGCGCGTATTCGAGGGTCAGGATCAGCAGCGGCAGCAGCGCGCCGTTCGCCTTGCAGAGAATGCCGAGCAGCGTGAAGCCGACGATCGAAGCGGCGGCCCAGCCGATGCCATGGCCGCGATCGGCGCTCGCTTTCGCGCGCCCGTGCAGATATCCGAGAAGGCCGAGCAGTATGCAGGTTGCCGGCAGCATGGCCTCGCGCTGCACGACGTAGAGCGTGGTCGAGAGGAAAAGCGGGTGCAGCGTCCAGAGACCCGCGCCGAGCACGGCGGCGGCGTCCGTCGATGCTGTACCGCCCGCGCGATCGGGGCCGCCGCGGAGCGTGCGCCCGAGACGCAGGAGCACCAGCGCCAGCAGCGTGCCGTTGGCAAGATGGAGGATCACGCTCGTGCGCTTGAACGGCCACGGATCGGCCGGCCAGTTGCGCGCGTCGACGAGAAAGCTGAGCAGCGCAAGCGGCCGCCCGGTCGGATCGGCAGCGCCCGACGTGATGTAGCGGAGGAATGCGGTCGCGTTGTCGATGCGGCCGTACGCGCCGAGGGCCGGCAGGTTGGCGTAGTCGTCGAAGAGGAAACCGCCGGAAAGACCCGGCGCGTACGCGAACCAGGCCAGCGCGATGATCGTCGCGAACGACAGGGCCGTCAGGGTCGAGCGTCGTGCGCGAAGGATGCTGATAGCTCCGGCCAAGGCGAACGTCCCGCGATCCGGCAACCCTAGCCTGACTGCAGCAGGCATGGCAACGCGGAAAAAAGAAAGGGCCGCTTTCGCGGCCCCTCGAAGTAACCGTGTTCGTGGTTCTGATCTATTACAGACGGCAAGCCGTCGGCAGGTACTTCGGATCGACCGTCGCGCCCGTCTTGCAATTCCAGGTCACGCTGCCGCCCGTATCGGCCGGCGAGAAGATGAGCACCTTGCCCGTGATCTTCGAGTTGGCCTCGACGCCATACGTCGCGGTGATCTTGCCGGCAGCGACATTGACCGACGAAACATACTTGCCGTTGATGCTGGCGGCGGCGGCGAGGCCAGCCGACCCATTGGCAGTGGGCCACGCGCCCTTGTTGCTGTAGAACTCGGCCACGGCCGTCTTCGCGCCGTCGGAGAGCACCGCGCCTTCCGAGACCTGCGAGCGGATCAGGTAGTCCTGGTACGCCGGCAGAGCGATCGCGGCAAGAATCGCGATGATCGCCACGACGATCATGAGCTCGATGAGGGTGAAACCCTGCATCTTGATGGAGTTGCGCATTTTTCGTTTCCTCTAGTGAAGTGAAGTGAGATTGCCCCTTGGAACGGATTGGCCCCTGAGCCCTTTCCGCGACCGCCCCCAATCACTTACCGGAGGGCTGTCTGTTACTAGGCACTTTCCATGCCATTCTTTCCAAACCTGTCGAGTGTGAGACCTTGACGAAACCGGTTCGGGATCTGCCAACCAGCTCACACAGCTTTCGCATTCTCTCCGGCTGCCGGCGCAACCGCCGGCCGAAAATTGTCAGGCATTGACGAACTTCGGCGGCCAGCCACTAGTTCCGGCACGGCGTCGGCAGGTATTTGTCCGGAAGCGTGGCGCTATGGCAGATCCACAACAGCGATCCGGCGCCCTGCTGCGGCGAGAGCAACAGGACCTGCCCGGCGATCTTCGCGTTCGCTTCGTTGCCGTACGTCACGTTGACCATGCCCGCAGTGATTGCGACGGACGCAACGTATTTGCCGCTGATGCTCACCGGCGAAGCGAGCCCCGCGGACTGGTTATTTCCGGGCAAACGGCCCGTATTCGAGACGAAATCCCAGATTGCCGCGCGGGCGCCGGAACCGAGCACCAGCCCTTCGGATGCCTGCGCGCGAACGAGGTAATCCTGATAGGCGGGCAGCGCGATGGCTGCGAGGATCGCGATGATCGCGACGACGATCATCAGCTCGATCAGCGTGAAGCCGCGGGCGGTACGGGTAGACATCGGTGGCTCCCCAGCCTGTAACAATGTCCAAATTGACGCAGTATTCGTGCCAGAGCGGTCTGCCGGTGACGGAGTCGTCACTTTCGCCGCGAGCGGTCGTGCGCCGCCTACCACGGATCGATCGGCAGGGCCTCGAGCGGTGCGCCGCTGTCGCGATCCAGGACCATCGAAAGATCGTGGGCAGGCGCCACGAGAGGCAGCCAGACGAGACTGTCGGGATCGCGATGGCTCGCCGCGAGCCACGCATCGACGAGCGGGGCAGCGTCGGGCCTCGCCCGAAGCTGGTCGATGGATTTTCCGCGCGTTGCGAGCGCGCGCGCGACGACAGGGTAGGGCACGTAGTACTCGGGAAAGTTCTGGATGTCGCGGCCTCCCATCGCGGCTTCGACGAGGCGCTCGCGCGCCTGTTCGTCCGCGATGCGCGCACCCGCCAGTCGCGCGCCCGTCCATGACCGGCTGCGGAACTCGGGCTGCGAGCCCTTGGCAAGATCACCGTCGGTAATCATGTCGGACGTAACCACGATGAAGCGGTCGACCGCGCCGACGAGAAAGACGGGCCGCGATTTCGCCGTCACCTGAAGACCGTAGGCGATAGCCAGCACCTGCACGCACGCGATGAAAGCGAGGTCGAACGTCATGCCCCACTTTCCGGCCTTGAACACGATCAGCGTCAGCAGCGGGCCGAGGACGAGCGCGATCGCCAGCATCAGCAGCATCAGGCGATCGGCGCCGCAGGCGCCGAAATAGGGCGGCGGATACCAGAGCCGGAATACCAGCACGCCGATCAGGATCGCGATGCCGGCGGTGATGCCGAGATGGATGCCGGCGGCGGCCCAGCGCGACATCGTGCGTGACTTTCTCATCGATTCAAGGCGAGCGTCGTTCGTCGAAGCCTGCGACATGCAAGCGAGGTGCCCGTGGCTTTACAACGCGCGGAGTCCGATCGCTCCCCGGCTGCGCTATTCTCGCCCGTCGCAGGGGGTTCAGATGACGGCAAAGCGGCCGGCACTCGGCGCGGGGACGCTCGCATTCGTCGTGTTCGCGCTGTCGGGCTGCGCGGGCCTCATCTACCAGTCGATCTGGACGCAGTACCTCGGCCTCTTCCTCGGCCACGCCGCCTACGCGCAGAGCCTCGTCCTCGCCATCTTCATGGGCGGGATGGCAGGGGGCGCGTGGTTCGCCAGCCGCGCCGTGCACTGGCGCAACCTGTTGCGCGCGTACGCCTGGATCGAGCTCGCCATTGGCCTTGCGGCTGCGCTGTTCCACGTCGAGTTCATCGGCGCGACCGGGGCGGCCTACGACCTCGTGTTTCCGGCGCTGCGCTCCGCGGCGGCGGTCGGTTCCTTCCAGTGGCTACTCGCAGCGGTGCTGATCCTGCCGCAGTCGCTGCTGCTCGGCATGACGTTTCCGCTCATGAGCAACGGCCTGATGCGCCGGCTCAGGATCGGCCAGGGCTCGATCCTTTCGAGCCTCTACTTCACGAACAGCATCGGCGCCGCGGCGGGCGCGCTGCTGGCGACGTTCGTGCTGCTGCCGGCGATCGGCCTCCCCGGCGCGATGCGCGTCGGCGCGCTACTGAACGTGCTCGTCGCGCTGATCGCATTCCTGCTCGCGCGCGACCCCGAGACCGCGATCGAGCGCGAGCGCGAAGACGCGGCCCGCGGCGTCGTTGTCCCGGGGCAGGCGCTGTTCCTCGTCGCGGCCGCGATCACCGGCGCGACCTCGTTCGTCTACGAGATGGGATGGATCCGCATGCTGAGCCTCGCGTTCGGGGCGACCGTGCACGCGTTCGAGCTGATGCTCGCCGCCTTCATCGGCGGTCTTGCATTCGGCGGCCTGTGGATTCGCGGACGCATCGACGGCTTCGCAAGTCCGCTGCGTGCCGGCGGCGTCGTGCAGGTCCTGATGGGGCTCGCGGCGCTGGCGAGCCTCGCCGTGTACGGCAGCACGTTCGACTGGGTCGCCTGGCTCATGCGCGTGCTGTCCCGCGACGATTCGGCGTACGTGCTCTACAACGTGGCCACGGCGGTCGTCGCGATCCTGATCATGGCGCCGGCCGCGTTCTTCGCCGGCATGAC
>CALFNI010000408.1 GCA_937902695.1 uncultured Rhodanobacteraceae bacterium | reverse complement strand
TTCATCGCGGCCGCGCTGTTCGAGGCGGCCAAGTGCGGCTTCGCGCTGTACGCGACGCGCGCGAACTACGCGCAGGTCTACGGCGCGCTCGCGATCGTGCCGATCTTCATCTTCTGGATCTATCTCTCGTGGGCGATCGTGCTGTTCGGCGCGTCGCTGACGGCGTCGCTCAACGCGTTCGACTACCGGCCCGCGAACGCGCGCCTTGCGCCCGGACAGGAGTTCGCGGGGCTGCTGCGCGTGCTCGGCCATTTCGCCGCCGCGCATCGCGACGGCCGGGGCCTCACGAGCGAGACGCTGATGGCGGCCGAGCCCTTCCTGACCGACGATCTCCTGCAGCGCTATCTCGGCGATATGCACCGTATCGGCCTGATCCAGTGCAACGAAGTCGGCGAATGGGTCGTCGTGCGCGACCTCGCCAGCGTCGACCTGCTGGAAATCTACGAGGAGGGCAAGTACCGTCTGCCCGACGATGCGAGCCTCGCGCGCGAGGAGCCGGCCGAGGTCCGCGAACTCGTCGCGCGGCTTGCAGCGGACGTCCGCAACGGGCTCAAGGTGCCGCTCAGCGAAATCTTTCGTCCGGCCCCGCGGTCTGAGCCTGGGATCGACGCCGGAACGGTGCGCGACGATTCGACGGAGAAAACATGAAGCCGATGTTCCTGCGCCTCGCGCTCGCATTCGCGGCGTTTCTCGCCCCGCTCGCCGCTGCGCATGCCGAACCCGCGAAGATGCCGACGCTGTCGGTCAAGACGCTCGACGGCAAGACGTTCGATCTCGCCGCGCAGCGCGGCAAATGGGTCATCGTCAATTTCTGGGCGACCTGGTGCTCGCCGTGCATCAAGGAAATGCCGGACATCTCGCGCTTCGTCGCGAGCCGCAGCGATGTCAGCGCGATCGGGCTAGCGTTCGGCGGCGAGGAGATCGCCGACGTGACGGGCTTCCTCCAGAAGCATCCGGTCACGTATCCGATCGCGAACGTTCCGCTCGAATCGCCGCCGAAGGATTTCGGCGCACCGAAGGGCCTGCCGACGACGTTCCTGATCGCGCCGGACGGCAGCGTCGCCAGGAAATTCACCGGTCCGATCACGGCTGGCGAGCTTGAGAAGGCGATCGCCGCGGCGGCCGCGAAGAAAACCTAGAGCGCATGACGACGGTGCGCTTTCTCGTCTCGGGCCGCGTGCAGGGCGTCTTCTTTCGCGCATCGACTCGCGATGAAGCGCTGCGGCTCGGCCTTGCCGGATCGGCGAGCAATCTCCCCGACGGTCGCGTCGAAGTCATCGCGAGCGGCTCCGAAGCCGCGTTGTCCGCGCTCGAGCGCTGGCTCTGGCGGGGTCCGCCGTCGGCGCGCGTCGACGACGTCACGCGCGAGCCGATCGTCGCGCGCGAGTTCGACGGCTTCGATACTGACTAGCCTTGAAGCGCGAGCCGCCAGGATCGCCGCGCCACGGTCTTGCGCGCACGCTGTCGAAGCTCGGCGCGTGCTCGCGCACGCAAGCCGCGCTCTACGCGCGCGAGGGCCGCGTCGCGATCAACGGCCGGATCGTTCGCGATCCGGAGCGGCCGGTCGACGCCGAGCGCGACCGCATCGCGCTCGATGGTCGCGAAATCCGCGCATCCGAGCGCATCTATCTCATGCTGAACAAGCCGCGCGGCTACGTCACGACGGCGTCCGACGAGCGCGGCCGCGACACGGTCTATGCACTGCTCGAAGGCGCCGCACTGCCGTGGGTTGCGCCCGTCGGCCGTCTCGACAAGGCAAGCGAAGGCCTGCTGCTCCTGACGAACGACAGTGCGTGGGCCGCGCGCATCACCGCACCCGAGTCGCACCTCGAGAAGACCTATCACGTGCAGATCGATCGCCTGCCGGACGCGTCGCTCCCCGCCGCGCTGACGCGAGGTGTAGACGAAGACGGCGAGCGTCTTTCCGCACGGCGCGTGAGCGAGCTTCGCCGCGGCAAAAAAAACGCGTGGCTCGAGATCGTGCTCGACGAAGGCCGCAACCGGCAGATCCGGCGGCTGCTCGCCGCGCACGGCATCGGCGTCCTGCGGCTCGTGCGCGTCGCGATCGGTCCGGTCGCGCTCGGTACGCTGGCCAAGGGTGCATTTCGTGCGCTCGATGCGGGCGAAATGGCCGCGCTCGCATTGTAGTCCTCCATCCGGATTTGCTACATTGTGTACAGCTGGGGCGGGCGCCCTCCTTCCACGAAGAGAGCTGGAGCCATGAGCCTTCTCCATGTATCACGACCGGTCGACTCCGTTGTCTTGTCGCGCGTCGCGCTTGGAGCGATCGCCGCGTTGCTCACAGAGTCCGCATTCGCGGCGCCGCTGCCGCAGATCGTGTATCCGGCTGGCGCCGGCGGCGCGGCGCTGTCGCGGTCCTCGCCGCTCGCGGATGTCAGCGCGCCTGCCGGCACCGGCCAGCGCGTCGTCATTTCCGGTGGCGCGCAGACCGATTACTTCGGCTGGTCGGTGGCGATGGACGGCGATACCGCGCTGGTCGGCGCCTACGGCGTCACCGTCGACGGCCACAAGCAGCAGGGCGCTGCCTACGTCTTCACGAAAGCGGATGATCTCTGGAATCTCGCCGCGACGCTCACGGCGAGCGACGGCGTGACATTCGACATCTTCGGCGAGCGCGTCGCGCTCTCCGGCAACGTTGCCGCGATCGGCGCGTACCAGGCCGACGGCTCGAAAGGCGCCGTCTACGTGTTCTCCGGCAGCGGCTCGCACTGGACGCAAAAGGCGCGGCTCGCCGCGGACGACGGCGTAGCCAACGACTGCCTCGGCTGGTCGGTGGCGGTGTCGGGTCAGACGGTTTTCGCCGGCGCGCCGTTCGTCGTCACGGGACAGGTGCAGACCGGCGCGATCTACGCGTTCGCGCCGTCCGGCGGCACATGGACCCAGACGCAGAAATTCTTTCCGGACGACATCCATTCCGGTGACGGCTTCGGCAGCGCGGTGGCTGCGGATGGCACGACGGTCGTCGTTGCCGCCGACGGAGCACGCGTCGGCGGCAACGTCGGGCAGGGTGCGGCATACGTCTATGAAGGCTCCGGCGGCACCTGGGTCCAGCAGGCGAAACTCGTGGCCGACGACGGCGTTGCGCTCGACAACTTCGGCCGCTCGGTTGCGGTATCGGGATCGACCGTGCTCGTCGGCGCACCGTACGCGACGATCGACGGAAACGGCTTCGAAGGCGCCGCCTATGTGTTCGGCGGCGGTGGCGCGAGCTGGCAGCAGGACCAGAAGCTCGTCGCAAGCGATGGCGACGCGAACGGCTATTTCGGCTGGTCGGTCGCTGTATCCGGCGACACTGCGCTCGTCGGCGCCGGCAGCTACAACATGACGCGCGCCGGCGCGGCGTATGCGTTTGCGCGCACGGCGAACGTGTTCGAAGAAACGCACGCGTATGCCGGCGACGGCGGGGGTGTCGACGACTATGGCTGGTCGGTCGCGGTGTCCGGTACCGATGCGATCGTCGGCGAGCCGTTCGCGAATGTCGATGGAAGCTTCGCGCAGGGCGCGGTGTTCTTCTACGCGCTGGGCGCGCCCACGGACGATGCGATTTTCGCGAACGGGTTCGAGTAGCTGTTCCGTCATTCCGGCGAAGGCCGGAATCCATTTGCTTTTACGGCAAGATCAGAATGGGTCCCGGCTTTCGCCGGGACGTGCTTAGCCTTTGAGTACGCCGAGCGTGCGTCCAACCTTGACGAACGCCGCCACCGCGCGATCGATCTGCTCGCGCGAGTGCGCCGCGCTCATCTGCGTGCGGATGCGCGCCTGACCCTGCGGCACCACCGGATAGAAGAAGCCGATCACGTAGATGCCTTCGTCGAGGAGCTCCTTCGCGAATGCCTGCGCGAGGTTCGCGTCGTAGAGCATGACCGGTGCGATCGGATGCGTGCCGGGCCGGATGTCGAAGCCGGCTTCGGTCATGCGCTTCCTGAAATACAGCGCGTTGTCGGTGACCTTGTCGCGGAGCGCCGTCGACGAGGACAGCATCTCGAACACCTTGATCGACGCGGCGACGAGCGGCGGCGGCAGCGTGTTCGAGAAAAGATACGGCCGCGAGCGCTGGCGCAGGAGGTCGATGATCGCCTGGCTGCCCGTCGTGAATCCGCCGGAGCCGCCGCCGAGCGCCTTGCCGAGCGTCGAGGTGAACACGTCGACGTCCTGCATGACGCCGTGAAGCTCGGCCGAGCCGCGGCCGGTCGGCCCGACGAAGCCGGTGGCGTGCGAATCGTCGACCATCAGCAGCGCGTTGTATTTCTTCTTGAGCGCGACGATCTCGTCGAGCTTGGCGATGTAGCCGTCCATCGAGAAGACGCCATCGGTCGCGATCAGGCGCGTGCGCTTGCCCGCGGTTTCGGCGAGGTGCTTCTCGAGCTCGGCCATGTCGCCGTTCGCGTAGCGGCGCCGCTCGGCCTTGCACAGGCGAATGCCGTCGATGATCGACGCGTGGTTCAGCGCATCGGAGATCACGACATCCTCGTCGTTGAGGATCGTCTCGAACAGGCCGCCGTTCGCGTCGAAGCAGCTCGTGTAGAGGATCGTGTCGTCGGTGCCGAAGAACGTCGAGATCGTGGCTTCGAGCTGCTTGTGCAGATCCTGCGTGCCGCAGATGAAGCGCACGGAGGCGAGGCCGAAGCCGTGCGTGTCGAGAGCGTGTTTGGCCGCGGCGATGACGTCCGGATGGTCGGCGAGGCCGAGGTAGTTGTTGGCGCAGAAGTTCAGCACTTCGCGGCCATCGGCGATCCGGATCGCCGCGGATTGCGGCGTCGTGATGATGCGTTCGGTCTTGTAGAGACCCTGCTCGCGGATCGAATCGAGCTCGGCTTCGAGGCGGTGCTGCGCGGCGTTGTCCATGGAATCGGTTTCCGGAACGCGGGAAACGCCTATTCTCCAATATTGGTCGGCAGTTCGCCTCTGCCGCTCTGCGGGAGAGAGACGGATGCGAGAGCGGACGGCCTAGTCACTCGGCGGCGCGGGCTCATCGAAAGCCGCGTACGGCGGCGCGCCGGGCCACGGGGTGCGCATGACGATGTTCCAGCCGCGCTCCGTCAGCGCGCGGCGCGCGGCGAGGCTCGCGCCGCCGCCGATCAGCGCGGTCTTGTTCGCAACGCGAAACTCGGCGCGGTCGAGGAAATCGCGCACCTCGATCGTCCAGCTCAGCCAGTCGACCGGCAGCGGCAGCACCAGCTCGTGATCGGCCGCTTCGTAGGCGAGCCCCGCGCCGATCGGGCGCAGCAGGCCCCCATGCGCGCGATCGCCGAGGTACGCCGCGGTCATGCGGAGCGCATTGACGAGGAAGCGCGATTCGAGCTCCGAATGCGCGGTCATGCCGAGCTCGAGCAGCGCATCGCCGCCGCCGGAGGGCCTGAGCCGGTCGAGCGCATCGACCAGGCCGGTCTGCAGCGTCGGCGAAAACACGCCACGGCGCAGGAACTGGCGCGTCAGGAGCTCGTCGCGACAATACGCGCGCAACCGTTCGTTGTTGCGCGCGCGAAGATCGTCGGGCGAAAGCTTCCAGACGACGTCGTTGATCCTGCCGCCATTCGACAGCACGGTCGCGCCGACGCCACCGACCGCTCCGAGCGCACTCGTCGCGCTGAAGGTGCCGCCGGTGCCCACCCACGCGAGCTCCGACAGGCGCTGCTGCACGTACGGATTGCCCGTGTACGGATCGATGCCGAGGTCCCTGGCGAGCGTGCGCTTGACGTCGTTGTACTTGAGCTGGCGCTTGAGCTCGCGTTCGGCTTCGCTCGTCACGCTCGAATACCAGTGTTTCCGGCGCTTCCTCGCGCCGTCGCCATCGCCGCCGCGCGCGTCGGTCATCGGACCTTCGTCGGGCGGATACGGATTGCCGCTCGTGCCGAGCTCCCTTGCGACACGGTCCGACGCGGCCTGCGCCTGCGCCGCGACTTTCCTGATCCGGTTGCCGAAGTAGCGCGCGACGCCGGCCGGAATGCCGAGCACGGTGTCGACCGGATGCAGGACGACCTTCGCGAGCGCGGCGCCCGTCGCGACGAACTTCGCGCCCGCCGCCTTGACGAACGCATCCGAGCGCGTGACCTTTTCGATCGCGTCGATCGCGGGCAACTCGGCTTCGCGCTCGGCGAGGATCTCGACGCTGTCGGCATTGAGCGGTCCGACCGGCGTGTCGAGCATGAAATGCGCCATGTAGCCGCGCAGCTCCACGTGCGAATCGACGCCGAAGCCGGGGCCCGACAGCAGCGCCGGCTGCACGAGCGAGACGGCGTCGACGACGGGCTCGTCTTCGGTCGGCGTACCGGCGTCGTCGGCACGCGCGAGCAGGGCCGCCGCGAGAAGCAGGGTTGCGAGCGCGCCTCGCGGCAATGTCCGCGGCAATCGGTGCATCGGAATGTCGGATCGGGAAGCGGCGCGGCGACGATGCCGCGAGCGGGCTCAACCGCCGGTGAATGCGCCGTAACGGCGCAGGCGCTGGTAACGCTGATCGAGCAGCCGCGCGGGCTCGGTCGGCTCGATCTCGTCGAGCTGGGCGAGCAGGATCGCCTTCAGGCGAATCGCGATCGAGCGCGGATTGCGATGCGCGCCGCCGAGCGGTTCGCGGATGATCTTGTCGATGAGGCCGAGCTCGAGCAGGCGGGGCGCGGTCAGGCCGAGCTGCTCGGCTGCATCTTTTGCGCGCTCGGCGCTCTTCCACAGGATCGACGCGCAGCCTTCGGGCGTGATCACCGAATACGTCGAGTACTGCAGCATGTTCGTGCGGTCGCCGACGCCGATCGCAAGCGCGCCGCCCGAGCCGCCCTCGCCGATCACGGTGCAGATGATCGGCACCTCGAGCTGGGACATTTCGAAAAGGTTGCGCGCGATCGCTTCGCTCTGGCCGCGCGCTTCGGCATCGACGCCGGGCCACGCGCCGGCCGTGTCGATGAAGGTCAGGATCGGCAGGCGAAAGCGCTCGGCGAGCTGCATGATGCGCAACGCCTTGCGGTAGCCCTCCGGCCGCGGCATGCCGAAATTGCGGCGGATCTTCGATTTCGTGTCGCGGCCTTTCTGATGGCCGATGATGACGACGCTGCGCCCGTTGATGCGCGCGAGGCCGCCGACGATCGCGGCGTCGTCCGCGAATGCGCGGTCGCCGGCGAGCTCGTGGAACTCCTCGCACATGACGCCGATGTAGTCGAGCGTATACGGACGCGCCGGATGGCGCGCGAGCTGGGCGACCTGCCACGGCGTCAGGTTGCGGAAGATCTCGGCGGTCTTGGCCTTGAGCTTGTCCTCGAGCGTCGAGATCTCGTCCTCGATGTTGAACGCCTGGCCATGGCTCGCCAGCCGAAGCTCCTGGATCTTGGCATCCAGTTCGGCGATAGGCTGTTCGAAATCGAGGAAGTTCGGGTTCATTCGGCGACGTTCGCGCCGGGAGGCGGGCGCAAAGGCGCGAAGTATAGCGCGCCGGGGCGGGAGGGCTCCGCCAGCGCAAGGATGGGTCTGCCGGAGTCACTCGTTCAGGCTTGTTTCGAGCCGGCGCACATCGAGCACGCGCTCGGAACGGATCACATGGAGGATCGCAACCGTGCGGCCGGCCCGGCGGTAGAAGAC
>CALFNI010000407.1 GCA_937902695.1 uncultured Rhodanobacteraceae bacterium | reverse complement strand
TCGGCAGCGCGATGCACATGTAGTTGCCGCGCGGCCAGATGTGCAGCGCATTCGGCTCGATCGCGAAGCGCGATGCCCCGGAGGCCGCCGGTATCTCGAGCTCCTTGTAGCCGTGACCGAGCGGCTCGATGCGCTCGCCGAGCGGCGTGTACGCGTTCATCGCGGCGCGGAGCGCCGAGCCCGCGCCGTCGGCGCCGATCGCGAACGGCACATGCGCTTCGCCCGCGACACCGGCTTCGTTCTCGAAGCGAAGCGCGACGTCGTCGCCGAACGTCGCGCCGGTGAGACGCCGATCGAACTCGAAGCGCGCGCCGGCTCGCTCGGCGGCATCGATCAGCGCGATGTTGAGCCGCCCGCGGCTGACGGACCAGATCACTTCGCTGTCGTCGCGCCCGTAGCGCAGAAGCTCGGTGTGCCCGTCGCGGTGATGCACCATGCGCCCGCGCATCATGACCGCGAGCTTCATGACGACGTCCTTCATGCCGGCCAGCCGAAGCCCGTGCAGTCCGCGCTCGGCGAGCGCGAGGTTGATCGAGCGCCCGCCCGCGTAGCCCGCGATGCGCGGATCGGGACGGCGCTCGTAGACCGTCACGGCGAAACCGCGCTGCGCCAGCAGCGTCGCGAGCAGCGCGCCGACGAGGCCGGCGCCGACGATCGTCACCGCGGGCCTAGCCACGCCGTCTGGCCCATGCTTCGACTTCGCGCACGAAGCGCAGGCAATCGATGCGCCGGTTGTAGAGCGGCGTCGGCGCGGCGCGGATCACGTCGGGCTCGCGCCAGTCGACGACGATGCCGATCGCGTTGAGATGATCGAACAGCGCGCGTCCGTCGTCGCGCCCGCCGCGCACGCGCAGCGAGAGCTGGCAGCCGCGGCGCTCGGGCTCGCGCGGGGTCGCTATCTCGAGCACGCGATCGAGCCGTTCGCGGAGCAGCGTTTCGAAATAGCCGGTGAGCACGATCGATTTCGCGCGCAGCGCATCCATGCCCGCGCGCCGGAAGATCGCGAGCGAGACGCGGAGCGGCGCCAGCGCGAGGATCGGCGGATTCGACAGCTGCCAGCCTTCGGCGCCCGGCGTCGCGGAAAAATCGGGGCCCATGCGGAAGCGCGATTCCTGATCGTGGCCCCACCAGCCGGCGAAGCGCGGACGCTCCGTGCGCGCGTGGCGCTCGTGCACGAACGCGCCGGCGACGGCGCCCGGCCCCGAGTTGAGATATTTGTAGCTGCACCAGACCGCGAAATCGCAGCCGCTGTCGTGGAGCTGCAATGCAAGGTTGCCGGCAGCGTGCGCGAGGTCGAAGCCGACGATGCAGCCTTTCCCGTGGGCCGCCTCGGTGATCTTCCTGAGATCGAATGCCTGGCCCGTGCGGTACTGCACGCCGGGCAGCATCACGAGCGCGATGCGCGCGCCGTGCTCGTCGAGCGCGCGCTCGATCGCGGCATCGGAAATCGTGCCGTCCGGCTGGTCGCCTTCGAGCTCGATCAGGGCGGTCGCGGGATCGTATCCGTGGAAGCGGACCTGCGATTCGACCGCGTAGCGATCGGATGGAAACGCGTGCTTCTCGATGAGGATCGCCGGCCGCTCGCGCGTCGGGCGATAGAAGCTGACCATCATGAAATGCAGGTTCGCCGTCAGCGAGTTCATCGCGACGACTTCGCTGGGCTGCGCGCCGACGAGTGCCGCGAGATCCTCGCGCACGAACGCGTGGTACGGCATCCACGGATGCTTGCCGCGGAAATGCGCTTCGACGGCGAGCGTTTCCCAGTCTTCGAGCTCGGCCGCTACGGCCGCCCGCGTCGCGCGCGGCATGAGCCCGAGCGAATTGCCGGTGAAATAGGCCTGCTCGGAGCCGTCCGGATTCTTCGGGATCTGGAACTCGTCGCGGAAGGGCGCGAGCGCGTCGGCCGCGTCCTCGGCAAGCGCGCGCGCCTCGTCGGCGTCGAGGCCTGGCTTCGTCATCGTCGGCACCGGCCTACTTCTTCAGCGACGCGACGACGCTCGCGCAGGACGCGTCGAACTCGTCGTTCCATTCCTTGGATGTCGCATCGAGCAGCGGCCGCTGGCAGCGCACTTCGACGGCGACATTCGCGTTCATCTGGTACGCATCGCGGACGAGGTAGCGCACCTTGTTGCGCGTGACGTAATAGCGGTGCACGGAGGAATCCTTGTTCGCCGTGTCGTTCTCGTAACCGCTCTGGCCCTTCGCGCGCTCGAACGCGTCGGTGACGAAGCCCTGGAAATCGTCGCCGGACTTGAGGCTGCGCGTCTTGATCGTGACGCTCGCGGTGTCCTCGGTGCCCTGCGTCGCCGGATCGGGCACCTGGAAGATCACGGCCTGCGGATCGCCGTCGGCTTTCTCCATGATCGCGGTCCAGTTGCCCGGCACGTGGAAATGCACGGCGCCCGCGTTGAGCGTGTAGTCGGTCTTGGCCTGCGCGAAGGCGAGCGAGCTGGCGAGGGCGAGGGCGAGCGCAATGGGTTTCATGGGATCAGTCCGGCGGTGCGAAGCGTTCATAGGGAAGGCCGAGCCATTCGAGCGCGGTGCCGTGGTAGAGCCGCGCCTCGTCGGCCGCGGCGAGCCTGAGCGCGGCAATGCCCTTGCCGGGCTCCTGCTCGCCGAGCGGGAAAGGATAATCGGTGCCGAGCATGATCGTCTCGGCGCCGGCGACGTCGATGAGATAGCGCAGCGCCGCATCGTCGTGCACGCACGAATCGAAATAGATGCGGCCGAAATATTCGCGGGGATTGCGCGCATTGTCGGTCGCGACGAGATCGGGCCGCATGCGGAAGCCGTGCTCGATGCGTCCGATCGTGTACGGAAACGAGCCGCCGCCGTGCGCGAAGCAGACCTTGAGCGAGGGCAGCCGCTCGAGCACGCCGCCGAAGATGAGGCAGCAGGCCGCGCGCGATTGCTCGGCCGGCATGCCGACCAGCCACGGCAGCCAGTATTTGGGCATCGAGTCGCGGCCCATCATGTCCCACGGATGCACGAGGATCGCGGCGCCGAGGTCGGCCGCGGCCTCGAAGAACGGGAAGAGTTCCGGCGCGTCGAGGTTCCAGCCTTCGCAATGCGAACCGACCTGGATGCCTGAAAGGCCAAGCTGCTCGATGCAGCGCTCCATCTCCTGGATCGCGAGCGTGGGCGATTGCAGCGGCACCGTGCCGATGCCGGCGTAGTGGCCCGGATACCTGCGGCAGAGCTCCGCGGTGTGATCGTTCAGATGCCGGTGCAGCTCGAGCGCCTGGCTCGGCTTGGCCCAGTACGAAAAAAGCACGGGCACCGTGGAGACGACCTGCACGTCGACGCCGAACTTCGCGTAGTCGGCGATGCGGACTTCCGGATCGAATGCGTTCGCCCAGACTTCGCGGAAGAACTTGCCGTCCTTGTAGATGCGGTGGCGGCCCTCGGTCCTCACCATGACCGGGAAGCGGTCGTCGCCGTACTTCTCGGCGAGGTTCGGCCAGTCGGGCGGGAGGATGTGGGCGTGGGTGTCGATCTTGAGCATTCCGGCAAGTTTAACCGGAGTGCCCGCGCGGAACCGTGGTCCGGTCGATGCCGGCCTCACGGATCGCGTCGAGGCCGGCGTCGCGCAGCGCGGCGGGAAGATCACGGCCGCCGGAAACGGGCTACTTCGCCGGTTTCGCGACGGCCGGCGGGCTTGACCGCGGCGAACTCCCCTGCGAGGCGACGCGGCGGACGCGAAAGGCACCGCACGCGAACAAGGCTGCATCGAAGCGGCGCAAGAGCGCACGTTGACCCGCGCCGCGACGCGCACGCGGCTACGCGGGCATCTTCTCCGGAGCAGCGGCGATCCGACGCTGGCGCAGCAGATGCGCAAGCGTGTCGACGCTGTCGGCGATGCGGTCGCACGCGTCCGCGACGGCGCCGGCGACGTCGCCCGCGCCGACATCGGATTTCGTCGCGTCGAGCCGCTCGGCGAGCGCACGCTCGGCGTTGCGCAGGCGATCGGCCGGCGGCGGCGTGTCGCGGCGCAGGCTGCCTTCGATCGCGGCGAGGTGCGCGTCGACGCGCGCCGCGAAGGCGAGCACGGCATCGCGCTGCGGCAGCGCGTCGGCGTCGTCGAGCGCGGCTTCGAGCGCCATGTCCGCGCGGATGAACCGGTTCGCGTTCGCGAACATGCTTTCGCCGAATGCGAGCAGCGCGTCGTCGCGGCGCGGCTCGCCGCGCAGGCGGTCGAGCGATGCCTGCGCATTCGTGCGCGCGCTGCGCGCCGCCGAGCGCGCGGCTGCACGCGCGGTCGCGTCACCGGTCAGCAAGGTCTTGAGGTGCACGCGATACGCATCGATCATCGCCGCGACCGCTTCGGGCACGCGCTGGCTTTCCCAGCTCGGCCAGACCACGTAACCGACCAGCGCGAGTGCGCTGCCGAGCGCGGTCGCGATGCCTCGCGCGAGCATCGTGCCGCCGGGCGCGATGCCGTAGAACGAAAGCAGGATCACGACGAGGCCGGTCAGCAGCATGACGCCGAGGCCGTAGTGCACGGTGGTCAGCAATCGAAAGCCGATGCAGAGCACGGCGAGCAGCGCGAGGCGCTCCCAGTCGTTGTCGAACGCGTAGTGCACGAGCGCGGTCGTCAGCACGAGGCCGAGCATCGTGCCGATCACGCGCAGCAGGCCGAAGCTGAAGGTGCCGGCAAAATCGGGCTTCAGCACGATCGCGGTCGTCATCGGGATCCAGTAGCCGTGCGGGATCGCGAGCGCGCGCGCGCCGACGACGGCGATCGCGAGGCAGACGCCGCAGCGCACCGCGTGGCGGAACGCGATCGACGACAGCGAGAGGTTCGCGCGCAAGATCGCGAGCGCGTTACGCTCGCGCAGCGTGCGCGGCAGGCGCGCCTCGGCCGCGACAGCGCGCAGATCGCCGCGGCTGCCGGCGAAGTCGGCGTTGCGCAGCGCCGCGCGAAGCTGGCCCGCGAGGCCGTCGCCGCGCGCGACCGCGATCGCGAGCTTGCGCTGCGCCTTGCGCGCACTCGTCGCGGCGGCCATGCGCGCAAGCTCGGCGAGCGCGGAATCGAACCCTTCCATCGCAGCCGACGCCGCCAGCGGGCTCGCGCCGCGATCGAGCGCGTCGGCGAGCGCCGCAAGCGCGCGCGCGGCATATTCGCGCATGCGCGCGAGCGTCGCCTTCGCTTCGGCGTCGTCGATCATCGTGTCGAGATCGATGAGCGCGAGCAGCTCGCGCCGGACGCGCTCGACGATGCCGGCGAGCACGCGGAACGTCTCCATGACTTCGCCGCGCGCGCGGTGCATGCCATGCAGGAGACTCTCGACATCGAGCAGCGCCTGCGTGACCGGCGGCGCCTGCGCGTGGTCGGTCGGCGCGCGTGCGCTCGATGCGAGCTGGCGGCAGAGCGAGGCGAGCGCGTTGCGCTCGGGGCCGTAGCGCAACAGCGGCCACGCGGCAATCGCGAGCAGCATCTGCAGCAGGCCGCCGGCGAAGATCAGGAGCGCCGCGTCGAGCGCTTCGGCCGGCGTGTGCGGCTCCGCCGCGGTGATCACGAGCAGGATCATGCTCGTCAATCCGGCGCGGCCGGCGTTCGGTCCGAGCGCGACGAGCAGCCCGCCGCCGACGCCCCAGACGAGTGCCGCGATTGCGAGCAGCAGCGTGCTCGCGCCGAGCATCGCGCCGACGAACGACGAGAGTCCGGCCGCGATCGCAGTCAGCAGCATGCGCTGCATGCGCAGGCGATACGGGCCCGGCTGGTCGAGGAACATCGTGTTGAGGGCGCCGGCTGCGATGCCGAGGCCGATGCCGACGTGATCGGTTGCGATTCCGATCCCGAGCGGTACGACGACGGCGGCTGCGTTGCGCAGCGCGACGCGGAGCGGGACGTCGCGCGGCTTAAGCTGAATCAGCGACTGCAGCATGCGCGGAAGTATCGCTTGCGTTTCCCCTCTCCCGCTTGCGGGAGAGGGTAGGGTGAGGGCAAGCGCGTGTGGAGGTTCAGCTGCGGTACTTTTCCGGCGCCGGATTCACATGCCCGCACTGCTTGCACGTGCGCGCGTCGAGCGAACGGTAGAACCGCTCGAACACCGGCGGAAAATCGTGCTCGATGCTGTCGAGCACGAAATACTCCTCGAAGAGCTTGTGATTGCAGCGCTCGCAGAACCAGAGCAGCCCGTCCTTTTCGCCGGGCAGGCGCTTGCGCTCGATGACGAGGCCGACGCCGCCCGCCATGCGCTGCGGCGAATGCGGTACGCGCGGCGGGAGATAAAACACTTCGCCCGCGCGGATCGGAATGTCGCGCGCGCGGCCGTCTTCCTGCACCTTCAGCACCATCTCGCCTTCGAGCTGGTAGAAGAACTCGGGGCCTTCGTCCCAGTGGTAGTCGGTGCGCGCGTTCGGGCCGCCGACGACCATGACGATGAAGTCGCCGTCGACCAGGCACTTGTTGCCGATCGGCGGCTTCAGGAGCTCGCGGTTCGCGTCGATCCAGCGCTTGAAATCGAATGGGGGCGTCAGCGTCATCGGCGAAGTATAGGATGAGATGCGGCGCGGCTACGGCAGCACCGCGATGCACTTGAGCTCGATCGCGATCGGCGTCGGCAGCAAGGTGATGCCGAGCGTGGTCC
>CALFNI010000406.1 GCA_937902695.1 uncultured Rhodanobacteraceae bacterium | reverse complement strand
CGGGATCGAGGGCCATGGTCACTCCGAGAACAAGTTGTACGGATCGCGGCGGCGCCGCAGTGCATCACTGATCGAGCCGGCGGCGGCGATGTTCGCACGCTGCGCAGGTTGCGTGTCGTACGCCGAACGGTCGATCGCACCGAGTCCTTGCTGCTGCGCGATCTGTTGCGGCGTCTGGTAGCCCGTCGTGATCGCATAGCGATCTATCGACGACAACTCCTGCGGCCCATTCGTCGAGACCGCCGAGCTGCGCGGCGCCAACACTTGCCGATCAGCGTCGCGTGCCGCATCGATGATACCGGGGTTGTTACGCGCGAAGATGGAGCCCGCATCGAGCGGGTTGAAACGACCCGCGACCGAGTTCGGGCCGCCGATCGCCGCCGCGCGGATCTGATCGGATACCGCCTGCGCGTCATTGTTCTGGTCGTGCACCAGCGTCGGGAAACGGGCCGCGTCGGAGAACGGGTCGAGTGGTGCGTCTCCCGGCCGGCGCCGGCGCAGCGGATCGTCGAAGCTAGCCACGGGCCCCCCTGGATCGGCCACCGGGCGGGAGTATACGCTTGAACCGCTCCGGGTTCTTCCGGATGCGCGCCTCGCGCGTCGCCTTCGCCTGCGCCTCGTTGATGAGGCGGCGCGGCGCGTAGACCTTCTCTTGCACCTTGTCCATGGCTTATCCGACGAACTGCGAGGTCTGGTAACCGCACGACTGGCTGAAGCTCGTGCCGTCGCTCGCGGAGCCGTTGAGGTTCACGCTCGATGCGAAGGACGAGGTCATCTGCGCGAGGATCTGCGTCGCCGTCGCGATCGCGTGCTCGAGCGTCTCCTTCACGGCAAGGTAGTTCTGCGCATTGATCTCGCCGTTCTTGAGGGCGATCTCGGTGTTTGCCGCATTCGCCGCATTGAGCGCGCGAATCTTCTCGCCCATCGCCGAGTTGAACGCAGAGTCGGCCGAGACCAGCGCCTGCAGACGCTGCAGCCGCGCCGTGTTGTTGTCGACGATCGCGCGGCCCTTGGCAGTCTGGAACTGGACCTTGCCGAGGAGCGCCTGGATCAGCGCCTCGTAGCGTTGCGTCTCGGCCGTCGCGACGGCGATCTCACCGCGCTGGCGATCGAGCTGCGCCTCGTACTTCGTCTTCCACGCGGTGACGTTCGTCATGTACGTCTGCGCGCGCGTACCCGCCGCCTGCTGGATCAGCGACTGGCCTTGCAGCTGGCCGTTGTAGACCGCGAGCTCCTGCTGGTTCGCAGCGAGCTTGATCTGCTCCGTCGAGATCTCTTCGTGGAAAACGTCGAGCTTGAGCTTCTCGCCGGTGATCTGTTCGCCATAGCCTTGGAGCTGCGCGACGTAGAGGTGGATGTTGGTTTCGATCGCCTGCAGGCGCGCAGTGTAGATGCGCACGTCCTGCTCGTTGAGCTCCCCGATCAGCTGCTGCGCTTTCAGCTCTTCGGAGTACGCCTGGAGCTTCGCGAGCTCCGCTTCGATGCGAGTCTTGTAGACCTCGGCTTCGATCTGGTAGACCTGCGCCGCGGCTTGGTACTGCGCGACGAGCGCGTTGTACACCGCGATCGAGATGTTGACGGCGACTTGCGCCGCCTGCAGCCGGCGATTCTGGATTTCGTTGAACAGCGTCGCCCACATGTTCTCAAGCGCGATGCCCTGCTGCACGCCGAACTTCAGCTGATCGAGCAGCGCCTCGTGCACGCGGATCATGACGTCGCGGCCGAGCGACGCCTTCTTGTTCTGCGTGTTCTGCTGGATCTCGGCGAGCTTCCCGTTCAATACGCCTGTCGGCAGCGGGAATCCGCGCGCGGCCATTTCGTTGAAAGCGTCGTCGCGCGCCTGCTCGGCAAGCTCCGCTTCGCGCTCAGCCTCGCGTGCGAAGAGCGCGTCCTCGACCACGCGCGGCAAGCCCGTCGTGCCGGCGTACATCGACTGCAGCACGCCCTTGATCTCGGTGACGAGCAACGGGTCGTACGCCGCTTCGGTGTAGTTGAAGTCACGCGGGTCCGGCGGCGTCGCATCGAACACCGGCGGCTGCGCCGTGAAGGGCAGGTTGAAGTCGACGATCGGCGGCATGGGCAGCACGATCTCGCGAAGATTCGGGAACGGGATGCCGCTCGTCAGATCGCCGTACGTCGGGATCGTCGGGAAATGGATATCCGGATTCAGCGGGAATACCGGGTGATACGCCTGCGGCACCGGCGGCAGATCCACCGGCGGCGGATCTGCAGGCGCGGTCGGTGCGTCGTCGGTGATCGCCGGCGTCGAGATCGCGACGGGGCCGATCGACGGGATCGAGCCGGGGTCTTCGAACACGACCGGATCGATATCGACGTCGGGGTCCGTCGTGCGAAGCGCGTAGTCGAGGATCGCCGTCGGATCGACGTGGAACGACACGTTCGCGATCTGATACGTCGCAAGGTCTTGCACCGTCGACAATGTCTGGTCGAGGAGGTGATTGACCCGCGTGTTCATGAGGCCGATCTGACCCTGAATCTCGGGCCACACGCCGAGCGGAAGGACGCCGCACGTGAAAAAGTCGCCAGCCATCTCACTTCCTCCGATTCAGCGGCAGTCGCCAGAACTTGAGCACGTCGACTTCGAAGTCCGCGCCGTCGAGGTTCTTGAGCTCGAAGTCCCAGTACACCGACTGCAGGCCCTTCGAGATTTTGAACCGGTTGTCCGAGAACGCGCTCTTCGCCACCGGATTTAGTTTGTAGCGATTGACGCGCTTCGTGCCGTTGACTGTCGTTGTGGTTTCGAGCACGAGCGATCCCGTCGAAGTGTAGCCGATGTACGCGTACGGGACTTCCTTCTTCAGTTGCGTGCCGAGGTTCGACAAACCGCGGCGGATCGATGCGTCGATGTTCGTGCCGTCATCCGAGTCGCCCTCGCACAGCACAAGTCCTTCGTCGCCGACCGCGTAGAGCCGGCCGCCGATCGTCGCGTAGGAGTCGAAGTTGAAGTTCGTGTACTCGCTCGGCGCCTGGCCGAACAGCGTCAGCGCGTACACCGAGTACGACGTGCCGCCCACGGAGAGCCGGCCCGAGAAGAGACCCGCGTCGAGCGCTTCGAGCAAACCTTCGAGCGACGTCCCCGTCGTCTCGGTCAGTTCAGCTGCATCGTCGACGACCGTCAGCAGGCGCAACGTCGAGACCGCGGCGTCGGCGGCAAGCACGCTATCGAGTGCCGCGACCATCAAGCCGATGCGCTGGATCGCCGCCGCGTCGAGTCCTTCGATCGAATCTGCGATCGCCAGCATCGAGACGAGGTCGGCGCGATCGCCGAGCTCGGCGACGACCGCGACGTACAGCAGGGCATTGGTGAAGTTCGTGCCGAGCGTACCCGTCGCGAACGCGGCGTCCGCGACCGAGAGCAGGAGGTTGAAATAAGCCCGCGGGTCGTCAGCGACAGTCAGTGCCGACTCGGCGATGAGCTGGAATACGAGCGCGTGGAACTCAGATGCCTTTACCGCGTCGAAGACTGCGCTCGTGCCGCGCAGGCTCGACGCCGCAGCGTCGCGCACGCGCACTATGTCGCCCGTCGAGATCGTCAGCAGCAGGTCAAGGACATCTGCAGCAATGACACCGTCGTCGATGTACGTCGTGATGATCGGGCCACTCACCAGCGTGCGCGTATAACCGGCCGACTGGATGATCGCCACCGTAGCGAACGGCGGATCCTGCTGACCGCGCGTATGCAACGCAGCGAGCTGGCTGACACCGACGTTCGCATTCTCACGGCCGACGCTCTTCAGAAGGCCGAGCTGCGCAACGCCGCTGCCGTGACGCGTCACGATGCCGTGACCGTACGAAGTGAGCCGCGGCAACGTCGTCACGCCAACTTCGACCGTCGGTACCAGCGCGACGTCGTTGCCGTACGTATCGAACATGCGCAGTGTCGAGTAACCTGCGTTGTCCTGGACGTTGCCGTACGAGCGAAGGCCGAGCATCGCCGTGCCGACGCCGCGGCGCGTAATCGTTCCCGTGCCGTACGACGTCAGGCTGAGCAGTCGTGTCAAGCCGTAATTCGCTAGTCCGCTGACGCCGAGCACCTGCAAGCCAGCTAGAACAGCCTCGCCTGCGCCACTGCCATCGCCAGTGCCGTCGTACGCCTCGAAGACGATCGGCGTGGTCATGCGATGCTATCTCCGGCGAGGTACATGCACGCATTCACGACGAGCGCGCCTGAACTGCGCACCGTCGAACGATAGACCACGATGCCGTCAATCAGGAAAAGGACTTGCCCCGCAAGCCGACGAATCTCAAACGTCGCCGAAGGATCGACTTCGACATCCGCGACGCGCGTGTGTCCGAGCTCGACGACGGAGGCGAAGAGCAAGCCTGCGACCGACTGAAAATAAAAGGCGTAGTTGATTGTCTCCGGGATCGTCAGCCGATTGCGCACGCTTTTGAAACCGCACGCGACGGCGCCGAGCGAAGAGTTGATCTGGAACACGGTGTGTACGTCGCCGTCCAGCATCGAGACGCTATTTGCACTTGCGTTCCAACCCGGATTCGGCGTGACGTCGAGATGCGGCGGCGTCGCCGGAATGAACGGGATCGCCGGGCAGTCGATGCAGCCTGTGTCAGGATTAAGGACGCAATCGAGCAAGCTCATTCGCACACCATCGTCGGCACCAGTATGCCGTACTGATTCGGCAGCATGAGAATCGTGCAGCAGTTACCGGTACCGGGCTGGCAACCACCACCGCCGGAGTTGCCGCCACCGCCCGGGGGCGGACCCGGGGGCAACGGAGGCGGGGGGCAAAGCTCAGTCGCTGCCTGCCCTGCCTGCCCCGGCGTCCCCGGAACAAAAACTTCAGCAGCGAGCTTCGTGAGCATTACGTCTCCAAGCAGCCAGTGAAGTCCGTCCAGAAACCCGAGAGCGGCGTCGCGTCGATCTCGATCTTCA
>CALFNI010000405.1 GCA_937902695.1 uncultured Rhodanobacteraceae bacterium | reverse complement strand
CGTCGCGACATCGAACACCCACAGATCGAGCTGGTTCTGGTCGTCCTCGCGGCCGCGCAGGAACGTCACGCGACTGCCGTCCGGCGCGAGCTTCAGCGCGCGCGGGCTCGGTCCGTTGAGGTCGGGGTCGCTGTAGATGCGATCGATCGTGAGCTTTTCAGCCATCGCAGGCACGCTGATCGCAGGCAGGCTCATCACCAGCCCGGCGATGCAGAAGAGGACGCGCATTCGGGATCTCCCTGGACGCGGCGATTATCGCCGCGCGGCGCGCCGCCAGGGAATGCCGAAAGTGCCGGGTCCTGCGGCTAGGCGGCCTTGCCCTGGCCGAACAGATGCCGGCGCGCCTCGTCCGTCAACGCCTGGCCCGACGGACTGATCGCCTCGCCGCGCGCATACACGCGCTTCGTCGCCGGCCGAGCCGCGATCGCATCGTGCCAGCGCTGCACGTTTGGAAAACGCTCGAGCCCTTCTTCCGTCGCCTGCGCGAAGATCCATGGATACGACGCCATGTCGGCGATCGTGTA
The DNA here is from genome assembly GCA_937902695.1 of uncultured Rhodanobacteraceae bacterium. Taxonomy (GTDB): domain Bacteria; phylum Pseudomonadota; class Gammaproteobacteria; order Xanthomonadales; family Rhodanobacteraceae; genus Dokdonella_A. The sequence continues at coordinate 4,390 of CALFNI010000405.1, read as the reverse complement.
GCGGTCGCCGCAGATGAACGCGCGGCCGGCGAGATGCCTGTCGAGAACGCCGACGAGCCGCAGCGTCTCGCGCTCGTAGCGCTCGATCGCATACGGGATCTTCTGCTCGGCGAAGCGCTCGAAGTGGTGGCGCTGTCCGATCATCGGGCCGAGCCCGCCGACCTGCCAGAAGAGCCACTGCATCGCCATCACGCGGCCGCGCATGTCGCCCGGGATGAACTGCTGCGTCTTGTCGGCGAGGTACATCAGGATGGCGCCCGACTCGAACACGCTGATCGGCACGCCGCCGTCGGCGGGCGCGCGGTCGACGATCGCCGGCATCTTGTTGTTCGGCGAAATCGCGAGATAGTCCGGCTTGAACTGATCGCCCTTGCCGATGTCGACGAGCTTCAGCTCGTACTTCAGCTGGGACTCTTCGAGAAACAGTGCGACCTTCTGCCCGTTCGGCGTGGGCCAATAGTAGAGCTCGATCATGCGAACACTCCTTGTCCCGCCCTCGCTCTTCTTGATGGGGCGATCGACGCGCTTTCTCAAGCGGCCGGAGCGTGCGTTTACGTCCGCAATTTATCGGCGAGTCCGCTCCAGCGCTGCGCGCGCCGCGCGATGGCTTCCGAAAGCACGTTCGCATTCGCCCAGATCGTCAGCGCCCGCCGCGCACGCGTGATGCCCGTATACAGCAGCTCGCGGCTCGCGACGCGCACGCTCTTCTCGGGCAGCACGAGCAGCACGTCGTCGAACTCCGAGCCCTGCGACTTGTGCACGGTCAGCACGAACGCGCTCTCATGCGCCGGCAGCGCGGCCGGCAGCCAGGCGCGCGGCCCCGAATCGGTGTCGAACCAGACGCGGGCGCTGCCGTCCTCGCCGATCCAGACGAGGCCGACGTCGCCGTTGTAGAGCCCGTGGCGATAACTGTTTTCGCGGATCATGACCAACCTTCCGTGGAAGAACGCATCCTCTCGCGCACCGGCCTTCTGCAGAGCCAGCGCGATACGCGCGTTCAGCGCGCGGCTCCCGGCCTCGCCCTCGCGCACGGCGGTCAGCACGCGATGACGGCGCAACATCGAGAGCGCGCCGGCAACGTCGCTCGCCTGCGCGATCGCGCGATAGTGCGCCAGCGCGTGCTCGAGCACGAACAGCGCGAGCGCGGCGTCGCGTCCCGCGTGCCAGCTCACGCCGCGATAGGCGTTCGCCTCAAGGTTTGCCACGACGCTCGCGGCATCGCCGTCGCGGATCGATTGGCTCATCGCGGACACGTCGAGCGCCGCGGACTGGCGATGGCTCCTGTCGAGCTCGACGCGCGTCAGCACGCCCTCGTCGCCGCGCGTCGCGACCTCGTCGCCGAGCGCGGCCGCAAGCTGGCCTGCGATGCGATCGGACCATGCCTTGCCGTCGCCGGCCGCATCGCACAGGGCCGCGAGCACGTCGCCGGTTTCGACCGAGGGCAGCTGATCGCGATCGCCGAGCAGGATCAGCCGCGCCGACGGCTTCAACGCGCTCGCGAGCTTGCACATCAGCGGCAGGTCGACCATCGACGCCTCGTCGACGACGACGAGATCGGCCGCGAGCGGATTCGTCGCGTCGTGGCGCGCGCGCACGGAATCGGGCCGGCCGCCCAGCAGCCGGTGCAGCGTGCTCGCAGTGCTCGGCAAGGCCTCGCGGAGCGCCGCATCGATGCGGCCGTCCAGCAGCAGCTGCTCGTAACTTTCGCGAAGCGCTTCGGCGAGTCGCGCCGCGGCCTTGCCGGTGGGCGCCGCGAGCGCGACGCGGGGCGTCTCGCCGCGCCGCGCGGCCGCTTCGACGGCCAGCACGAGGATGCGCGCGACGGTCGTCGTCTTGCCCGTGCCGGGACCGCCGGTCAGGAGCATGACGCGCACGATCTGCGCGAGCGCCGCCGCGATCGCCTGCGTGTCGGCGATTTTCGCCGTCGACGGAAAAAGTGCCGCGATGCGCTCGCGCAGCCACGCCGCGTCGGGCGGCGGATCGACGGCACCGCCTAGCGCGCGAAGCGCCGCGGCGAGGCGCGCTTCGTAATCGTGATAGCGGCGGAGCGCAATCGCACCCGCCGCGAAAACCAGCGGCCGGCCGCGCTCGCCATGCTGCGATACGTACGGGGATTCGCGCAGCCGCGCGTCCCATTCGCTGCGTTCGGGCAGGGACGGCACGCGGTCCGGCAGGATCTCGGCGAAAAGATCGGCGACGCGATCGAGCGGCACGCGGCTGTGCCCGAATGCGAGCGCGCGGCTCGCGAGCGCGGCCGCCAGCGCGACGGCGTCGGGCGTTCCGGGCGTGAGGCGTTGCAGGCTCGCGCCGAATGCGTGATCGATCGGCCGCAGCCAGCCGTCGCGCAGCCAGCGATCGAGCGCGCTCATGCGACACCCCGGCGCGGCGGCGCGAGCAATGCGTCGAGCGCCTCGATGAGCTCGCCGCTCGGGCGCGCGACGAACACGCCGGACGCCTCGTCACGCGACGGCTCTAGGCCGCGGCAGAACAGATAGCGCACGCCGCCGAAGTGCGCGTCGTAATCGTAATCGGCACGGCGGAAGCGAAGCCAGCGATGCAGCGCCAGCGTATAGATGAGGTACTGCAGGTCGTACTCGCTCTCGCGCACCGCGCGCGCGAGGCCCGCGGCCGAATAGTCGGCGAGCCGGTTGCTCTTGTAGTCGACGATGTACGCGCGATCGGCGTGCAGGTAGACGAGGTCGATGCGTCCCGTCATCAGCCCTTCGAGCCGTTCGCGCGTGCCGAAGCCATCGCGATCGCGCAGCAGGTCGTGACGGTGCAGCAGCGCGACGAGACGTTCGACCGCCACCGGATGCAGCGCGAAGTGGAACTCGATCTCGGCGCGGCGATCGCCCGGCGCCACGTCGGCGAGCCGGACGCCTTCCGGCAATCGCGCGTTGAGCGTATCGCGCACGAGCGCGGTCAGCGGCGCGAGGCCGCCGGCGATGCCGTCGTCGACGTAGCCGTTCGCGCCGAGCGCGTGCCGCAGCGCGTCCTCCTCGCCGGGCGGCGGCGCGTCGCCGTTCCAGTCGCGCCAGCGCGCGAAGTCGATCGTTTCGAGCGCAGCGTGCAGCGCGTTGCCGAAGCGCGCGCCGACATACGGCGAAACGGTCGGCTCGAGCGCGATCTCGGCCGGCTCGTCCTCGGCGCCGCGCTCGTCGATCGCCTCGGGCTCCGTGCCCGGTTCTTCGCGCGCGAGCTGCGAGAAGCTGTGCACCCACCAGTCGCGGCGCAGCACGCGGTGCGATTCGCGGATCGCGAGCACCGGCCCATCGTGTGCGGGCAGCGGCAGCGCGCGCGTGACGAGATCGGGAAACGGATCGCGCACGATCGCCCGCGGCGCGGCGTCGACGAGCCGCTTGAACGCATCGTCGATCGCATCGGCGCCCGTGCTGCCGATCTTGCCGTCCCTGCCGCCATGCAGGAGCCACGACAGCGCCGCCTTCTCGCCGCGCAACTGCAGGGAGGCCGCATACAGCCACGCCGCGTGACGCGCGCGCGTGAGGCCGACGTAAAGCAGCCGGAGCTGCTCGGACAGGAGCTCGCCGCGCTCGCGCTCGAGCGCGTCGCGATAGACATCGTCGTCGATCCCGTCGATGCGCGCGCGCAGGACGCGCCGGCCGTCGACGCGATCGGCGATGAGCCCGACGCCGCTCGACCAGAGCTCGGCTGTCGCGAGCCCGGCGAACGGCAGGAACACGAGCTCGAACTCGAGCCCCTTCGCCTTGTGCAGCGTCATGATGCGCACGCGCCTGGCGTCCGATTCGAGCCGGACCTGCTGCGTCTCGTCGAAGCCGTCGCACTCGTCGATCTGGCGCGCGAGCCAGTCGGCCTCGCCCGTTTCGCCGAGCACGCGCGCGCGCGCGGCCTGGACTTCCTCGGCCACCTGCAGGTACTTGCCGAGCCGTCGCTCGCCATCGGCGAGCTTCAGCAAGCGCGGCGCGGCGCGTGCGACCAGCGCACGCACGACGGCCAGCGGCCCGAACCGCGACCAGCGCTGTCGCCAGTCCTGGAATGCATCGAGCCACGCGCGATGCGCGGATTCGTCGCGCGACAGCGCATCGATCGACGCGGCGTCGGCGCCGATCAGCACGCTCGCGAGCGCTGCCCGCAGCCGGCTTTCGTGCCCGATCGCGAGCAGCGCTTCTAGGAGCCGGAGGATTTCGATGGCCTCGCTCGTGCCGAACACGCTTTCGCGGAGCGCGGTGACGCTGGCGATGCCGCGCAACGCGAGCTCGCGCTGCATGCGCGCCGCTTCGTCGTTGCGATTGACCAGCACCGCGATGTCGCCGGGCTCGACGCGCCGCGATGCGCCGCCGCTGCGCATCCAGAGCGGCGCGTCGTGGATCACCAGGTCGATTTCTCTCGCATCGGCGCAGGCGGCCCGCAC
>CALFNI010000404.1 GCA_937902695.1 uncultured Rhodanobacteraceae bacterium | reverse complement strand
TGATAGGCGCCCGAGCAGAGTCCCGCCACCACGATCTCGCGCGCGCCGGCCGCCTGCGCCCAGCGGACCGCGGCGGCGACGTCGTCGATCGCGCGGCCGTGATAGACGACGTTCTCGTTTTCGCCCTCGCGCGGCAGGCTGTCGCCGATGCCGGAAAGATCGCAGCGGATCGCGAGCGCGCCTTCGTCGGCGAAGCGCCGGCAAAGCTCGACATAGAGCCGGTTCGGCCCGATGCGTCCGACGGCGCCGGCATTGAGCAGGATCACCGCGCGCGTCGGCGCTGCCGCCGGGCGCGCCGCGATCGCGAAGAGATGCGGATCGAGCCAGACCGCTTCCTCGCGCACGTCGGCCGCGCCGCGCCGGATCGACATGCTCTTGCGCAGCACCGGTTCCATCGGAGCCGGCGCGTCGCCGCCGCTCGCGAACGAGCGCGCGAACGCGACGGTCGCCTCGATGATCGCGGTCGGCACGACCGTGCGATGCGGATCGAGCGTCATGTCGACATAGCCCGGCAGCCGCAGCTGCGTGACCTCGACCGGCAGCGCGCGCAGGTGCGCGGCCCACGCGTCATTCGGCGGCCGGTCGTCGCGATCGATCAGCAGCATGCGCGGCGCCGGCGCCCGCGTCGACGCCTTCATGTCGAGCGCGCCGATCGCTTCCCACGTCTCGTCGGAGATCGCGAAGCCGACGACTTCGCGCTCGCGCATCTCGGCGCCCGGCGGCGGCGGCGCGAGTCCCAGCGCGAGCTGCAGCGCGCTGCCTTCGCGGAGCAGCGCCTTGCCCGTCGGCACCGCGGCGATCGCGACGACGCCTGCGATGTCGTCGCGACGCGCGGCGCATGTCGCCGCGAGCAGTGCGCCGAGGCGCACGCCGGCCAGCACGATGCGCTCGGCGCCCGCGCGTCGCACGAGCGCGCAGGCGTCGTCGATGCTGGCGAGCCAGTGCTCGAGCCGCGCCGGATCGAGATCGTCGCCGGCACTGTCGCCGGTGCCGTCGGGATCGAAGCGCAGCGCGATCAGGCCGGCACGCGCCGCGTCGTCGGCGAGATGCCGCAGCGAGCGCGCCGCGCAGACCGCTTCGTAGCCGAACGGCGGCACGATGACGACGCCGACGCGCGCGCTCGTCGCCGGACGGTGCAGCCAGCCGAAGCGGGCGCGTTCCGGCGGTCCGAAATAGCCGGCTTCGGCCGGGCTGCGGGAATCGACGGCGGCCGTGCTCATGCGAGCTCGAAACGCGCGGATTTTTCCGAGTTCAGCGCCGAAACGCCGTAGCGTGCGAACGAGCGCCGGGCAGTCGGATTCTCGCGAAGCACGATGCGCCGGCTCTGGCCGGGCGCGAGATGGAAGCCGTCGTCGTCGGCCGTGAAGCCGGGCGCTTCGATCGTGACGCCCTGCGCGAAGCGGCGCGTCGACACCTCGATCGTGCGCGTCGCGGCATCGCCGTCCGGCAGCGCCCGTGCGGCCAGGCCGACATCGAGCTCGCGCCGCGAAGGCATGCCGGCCGGGAACGAAATCGCATCGCCGACGACGCGCTCGCCGTCGCGCAGCACGACATGCACGAGATCGGCTGTCGGCGGCCCGAAGCGGTACGCGAACGAGAGGTCGTAAAAACCTTCGAGGAAATCGGTCGCGGGGATCTCGAGGGCGCCGTGCGCCGCGACGGTGACGGGCCGCGATGCGCGGATCACTTCGATCTCGCCGTTCCGGTACAGCGCGAGCTCGATCGTGCCCGCCACGTCGCGCGGGCCGTCGTTGAACGCGTGCACGACGAGGCCGTTGACGCCCTCGTCGCTGATCGCGACGGCGACCGGCGCGAGCGCGCGTCGCAGCGCGTGGTAGCACGCTTTCGGCGCGCCGTTCGCGTCGACGATGCCCCAGCCCGCGCCGGGCCAGAGGTCGCGCAGGAAGAGGATCAGCGCGCCGCGCGTCGGCGAGCGTCGCCGGCGCCACTCCGAGAATGCGGCGCCCATGACCTCGCCGGTCACGGCGCGGCCGAGCGCGAGATAGCGATCGTGATCGCTGTAGCGGAGCTGCGTCGGATCGACGCCGTAGATGCGCGCGAGATAGTGGTCGCGCACGTCGTCGAAATCCCAGCCGGCGCCGAGATCGCGCGGCGAGCGCGCCTTCCAGGCGGCATGGTGCGCACGCACGCCGGGTCCGCCGGGCAGCGCGTCGTCCGCGGGAATGTTGGCGAAGGCGAGGCATTCCGAGGCGAAGCGAAGCTCCGCACGCCGCGCGTCTTCGAGCGGCCGCAGGTACGCGCCGACGCCGTAATACGACGACGGCCCTGCATTCGCGGCGTGCGGAAACGCGCCGCCGTGCGTGCTCGACGGCACGTAGTCGAACCCGGCGGCGGCGACGCGCGCGGCGATCGTTTCGCTGAAGAGCCGCTGCGACCAGATTTCGCGCGGTGCTCCGCTCATCGCGGCCTGCTGCTCGCCTTCGCTGTTGCCGCAGAACAGCGCGAGGCACGGGTGCGCGCGCAGGCGCGCGATCTCCGCATCGACCTCGACGAGCGCTTCGCGGACGAACGCTTCGTCGTCCGGGTAATCCATGTTCGCGAACATGAAATCCTGCCAGAGCAGGATGCCGTTGGCGTCGAGCGCGTCGTAGAACGCGTCGTCCTCGTAGACCATCGTGCCGGACACGCGCAGCATGTTCATGCCCGCGTCGCGCACCTGCGCGACGGCGGCCCGGCATGGCTGCGCCGGTGTCTGCACGTCGACGACATCGAGCGGCGTCCAGCACGCGCCGCGGCAGAACACGGCGACGTCGTTGACGCGTACGGCGAAATCGCCGTCGTCCTGCACGATGCGTATCGAGCGGAATCCGGTGCGGCCGAGCGCGACGCGCTCGATCGCGCCGCCGCGGCTGACTTCGAGCGAGACGGCGTACAGCGACGGATCGCCGTGCGTGTGCGGCCACCAGAGCGCGGGCTCGGCGATGCGCAGCGTGCCGCGGAACACGCCGTCGCCGCGTTCGAGCGCGGCGTGCGAGCGACGGCCCGCGTGCTCGGCGACGAGTACGACCGAGGTTGCCGCATCGTCGAGCGGGATTTCGACGTCGATGCGTCCGACGCCGCCGTCGAGCGTCGCCGCGAATGCCGGCGCGCGCGCCGACGCGCCGCGCGCGATCCATACCGGCCGCCACGGGCCGACCGGCGGACACGGCGGCGACCACCCGGGCGTGCGGCCGAGCAGCGTGGTGCGGAACCAGCGCAGCTGCGTCGCCTTCAGCATCGGCACGCGCCAGCGCGGACGCGGGCGGCGGCGCTCGAGCTCGGGCGTCAGCGCGGCGCAGCGGATCAGGATTTCATGCGGCCCCGAAACATCGATGCGCACCTGACGCGCCGCGAACATGTTTTCGCTGTGCAGCACGTGCCGTCCATCGACCCAGACGTCGGCCAGCGTCGCGAGGCCGTCGAAGCCGAGCAGCGCCGGGCCGGGTTCGGCGAGCGCGCCGTCGAGCCGCGTGCGCCACCACCAGTCCTGGCCGTCGAAGTCGAGCGGCGTATCGAATGTCCATGTGCCGGCGTCGCGGAGCGCGCCGGCGGCCGTTCCCGGCACGCGCGCGTCGAGCCACGTCAATGCGGCAACATCGTCGAGCGTGCTGCCCGAACGCGCCGCGGCGACCTGCCACGGACCGTCGATCGGTCGCCGGCCCCGCGGAGCGCTGAGGCCGGTCATGCTCAGCGGCCCGCGGTCAGCTCGTCGATGGCCGAGCCGATCGCATTCACGCTCTCGAACACGTTCCGCTTCAGCATGTGATCGGGGAACTCGACGTCGAACTCGCCTTCGAGCGCGAGCATGACGTTGACGCTCGCATGCGAGGTCATGCCGGCCTGATACAGGTCCGCGTTGTCGCCGAGCGCCGACGGATCCTGGCTGAGGCGGCCGTGCTCGCGCAGGATCGCGCGGATTCTTTCGTGGTTGTCGTTCATCGCGTCATGCATCCCGGGTAGCAATAACTACGGCTGCGGCCTGATCGTTCTCGTGGCTCAGCGACACGGCGAGCGCGCCGCCGTCGGTGCGCGCGAGATGCCGTGCGGCGCCGTGCAGCGCGATGCCGCATGCGCCGTCTTCGTGCCGCACCACCTCGATGTCGCGCCAGGCCACGCCGTCGAGGCGAAGCGCCTTGCGCACCGCCTCCTTTGCCGCAAATCGCGCGGATAGCCGCGACGCGAACAGCGCCGGCGATGCCTTCGCGTATTCGATCTCGCCGGGCGTGAACACCCGATCGAGGAAACGGTCGCCGAAGCGGTCGACGGACGCGGCGATCGCGCTGATCTGCACGAGATCGATGCCGACGGAGACGTTCGACATGCGCGGCGTCACCTGAGCGTGTCGAGCGCGGTGGCGGCGGTCTGCCATGCCGCGCTCCATTCGTCGAACGTCGGCCCGGCGTCGAGCGGGCGCCTGGCGTTGACCGCGCGCGCCGCCTTCAGGATGAACGTCTTCGCGCCGGCCGAGATGCGCTCGTACGCCTCGGCGGCAGGCAGCAGCGCCGCGACATCGGTGCCGGGCGTCGGATCGTTCGCCGCGAGCCAGCGCACGTACGTGGCCATGAGCTCGGACGAAGAGCCGAGCTGGCGCAGCGTCGCGAACGCCCAGGCGTGGTAGTGCGCAAGGCCTTTTTCCTGGAGCGTGGCGAGCTCGCGTTCGAATCGCGCGCGGAACCGCTCCACCGGATTGTCGCCGGGACGCCGCGCGAGGTGCCGGCGCAGGAACGTGCGCGACATCGCCGCAAGCTCGGCCGGCGGCCGGCGCACGAGCCGGTCGACGCGAACGAGCTCGGCGAAGAACGGAAGGCCCGGAAACGGCGGCTCGAAGATGCGATCGAAATCCTCGCCGCCGAGCTCCCAGAACGATGCGTTGTGGAAGTAGCGCAGGCGCTTCGCATCGGTGTCGACGTCGACGAGCACGATCGTCGATTTGACGTGGTTGGTGCGGTAGTCGGTGCCGCTGACGTCCGGCAGCCAGAACGCGTCGGCCTCGACCGAGATGAACTTGCCGGCCGGAAGATGTTCCAGCGCGTGCTCGAGCATCGGTCGCCAGGCA
>CALFNI010000403.1 GCA_937902695.1 uncultured Rhodanobacteraceae bacterium | reverse complement strand
ACGCGCGCAGGCGCTGAACGGGCGCATGCAGCAGTTCTTCCGCCGCTGGCATGCGGCAAGCCGCAACCGCAACGAGCCGGTCATGCTCGATCAGCGCGAGCTCGACTGGTTCGTCGCGATGAATCGCGGCCTGCACGACGTGCTTTCGACGGATGAGGTCGCTTCGCGCCTGCGCGCCAATGTCGCGACGATGCATGCGCTGGCGGCGGCCATCGGCCGGCGCGCGAGCAGCGCATGCCCCGGGCTCGACGCGCGCGAGGCGGGCGGCGACGACGCTGTCTCCGCACCCTCGCTGTTCCGCCTCGCGGCGTGATGGCGCGGTCGAGCTGAATCGACTCCCACCGTCGTTGCGCGTTCTCGGCGCTCGTTAAGGTCGCGACCTCTAGATTGGCCCCACGGTTTCGCTACAGGCCAACGGAGGTCACATGGACATGCGTTTTCTGCCGTTCGCGATCGCGAGCGCATTCACGATGCTGGCCGTCTCGCCGGTCGAAGCGCAGCTGCCGACCGCAGTCGAAGTGGCGCCGGGCCATCTCCCGCGCGCAGACGTCGATTTCCTGCTGAACGCGAACTCCGCGAACATCACGCAGATCGCCATGGGCCATGCGGCCGACGACCAGGGCGCGAATCCGGGCATCCACTCGCTCGCTAACAAGATCGTTTCGAGCCATACCAAGGCCGACCAGGCCCTGCGCCTGCTGGCCGATCAGAAGCACGTGGATCTGCCTGCGCGCACCGACATCGACGATCACCACGAGCTCGCCGACCTGCACGCGCGCCACGCCGGCGGGGACTTCGACTCGCAGTACGTGCGCAACGTCATCGACGATCACGACCGCATGATCGAAATGTACGAAGAAGCGCGCAACAGCAGCGTCGATCCGGACATCCGCAAATACGCCGACATCATGCTGCCGGCGCTCCGCGAGAACCGGGAACAGGCGCTCGCGCTGTTCAACAAGCAGCTCGGCGTCAGCTCGCGCTGAGTCGCCGGGTGCTTGCGGTGCCATGGCCTCGAGCGCAGGACGCGCTCAGGCCATGCCGCCGTTGACGCCGATGACCTGCCCGTTCACGTAGCCCGCGCGATCCGAGCAGAGGAACGCGACCAGCGCCGCAACGTCTTCGGGCGTGCCGGCGCGCGCCGCAGGAATCATCGCCTTGATCTCGGCGTCGCCGAACGCCTGATCCGTGAGCCGTCCGGCGATGACGCCGGGCGCGACGACATTCGCCGTGATGCCGCGCGACGCCATTTCGCGCGCCAGCGATTTCGTCGCGCCGTGCAGCGCCGATTTCGCCGCGGCGTAATTGACCTGGCCGCGATTGCCCAGCACGGCCGCAACCGACGAAATGGAAACGATGCGGCCGGCACGGACGCGTGCCATCGGCAGCAGCAGCGGTTGCACGACGTGGAAGAAGCCGTTGAGCGAAATATCGATGACGCGCCGCCACTGCTCCTCACGCATGCCGGCGAGCGGCGCGTCGTCGTGGACGCCGGCGTTGTGCACGAGCGCGTGGATCGGTCCGTCGGCCAGCAGCGACGCGACGGCCGCGCGCGTCGCATCGCCGTCGACGAGATCGAATGCGACCGCGTCGGCGCTGCCGCCGCCGGACGCAATGGCATCGACGACGGCCTGCGCGCGCTCGCGCGATGCGTTCGCGTGCACATGCACGTGGAATCCGTCGGCCGCGAGCGCCTGCGCGATCGCGCCGCCGATGTCGCCGCTGCCGCCCGTCACCAGCGCACGACGCCTCGCCATCATCCGGCCGCCTTCAGCGCGGCGCGCAGCGGCGCGAGCAGCTCGCCGTAACGCGGGCCGCGCGCCGTGTCGCGCCGCAGCGGCTGGCGCACCTGGCCCGAGCTCACGGTGCGCACGCCGCGCTTCGCTTCATGGAAGCGCAGGCAGCTTTCGTCGAACGGAAGGCCGCAGAAATCGAGCAGGGCGCGCGTTTGCGCCTCGGGTTCGTCGAGCAACGCCTCGTAGCCCTGCGCGCGCACATGCGACGGATAGCGCTCGACCCAGAATCGCGTCTGCCGGTCGTAGTCGCGCCAGTACGCGGCAAGATCGTCGAAATCGTAGGCGTAATTCACGACGCCGGGCGCGAAAAGCTGCTTGTAGCAGGACCAGCAGGTCTCGACCGGATCGCGATGGCATGCAACGAACTTCGCGTCGGGCAGCATCGCGTGCGCGGAACCGAGCAATGCCCAGTTGTTCGGCATCTTGTCGGTGAAGCGCGGCCGCTCCGCGCGCCAGCGCGCCGTGCGCGCGAGATACGCGCGGCCCAGGCGCTCCCAGTCGGCCGGCGTCGCGCGCTCGGTCCACAGCGGAAACGGCACGCCGCGCCGGGCGGATTCCTCCGAGATCACCGCGGGAAGATCCGAAAGCTCGCTCGCACCCTCGACCGCCGGATGCGCCGCGAGGATCTGCTCGATCAGCGTCGTGCCCGAGCGCGGCAGGCCCACGACGAAGATGACTTCGCCGCCGAGCGGAGCCGGCGATCCGGCGACCGGCGCTGAAAAGATGCGCATTGTCGCGTCGACGTCGCGGCTGAAGGCGGCCGCGTCCCAGCGCGCGCTTCGCCGCATGATCGCGTTCGCGCGCGCGAACGCGGCGACGGCGTCGGCGTAGCGCGCATTGTCTTCGCAGACCTTGCCATAGGCGAAGTTGAAGATCGCGCGCGCGTTGTCGTCGTGGCGCGGATCGAGCGCGAGCCGCTCGAGCGCGGCGGCTTCGTGCGCGTCGAGCCGGATCGTCTTGAGATCGACGAGGCTGAACCACGCCTGGTGCACGCGATCGCCGCCGCGCGCGATCAGCGCGCGGTATTGCGCCGCGGTGCCTTCGATGTCGCCGATCGCGTGCAGGTTGCGCGCGATCAGCACGCGGCCGAGCCGGTGCTCCGGGTCGAGCGCGACGACGCGACGACCCGCCGCGAGCGCATCGTCGTGATGGCCGTGCCTGTCGAGCGCGATGCCGAGCCGGAGCCACACGGCCGCATCGTCCGGCGCGAGGGCGGTCGCGTGGCGAAGCAGCATCAGGCCGCCGTCGATGTCGCCCGCGTCGACGCGCAGGTCGCCGTACTGGCTGACCAGCGTCGCGTCGTAGGGATGCGCGGTGAGCGCGCGCCGGTAGATGGTTTCGGCCTCCGTGTGCCGGCCGCGACGGTGTGCGATCAGGCCGAGCAGGCGCTGCGTTTCGGGATGGCTTCCGGCGAGCGCGAGCGCGCCGGTCAGCGCGCGCTCGGCGCCGTCGTAATCGAGCCGGTCGACGAGCCGCGCGGCGTCGGCGAGCATCGCGGCCGTGCGCGGCGCGAGGCCTTGCAGGCGTGCGGCGCCTGTCGGCTGATGCGGGGTCTGCACGCTCGGTTTCGCCATGCGATCGTCGCGGCCGGCGCGCGCGCGACGGTCGCGGAAGGCTCCGTGAAAGGCCGCGCTAGCTTAGCAAACGGCCAGACGGCCCGCGGTCCGGACTCAATAGTCGTACGCGGATTCGCCGTGCGAGTTGATATCGAGGCCTTCGCGTTCCTGCTCGTCGGTGACGCGAAGTCCGACGAGCCGGTCGGCGACGGCGAAGGCGACGAACGCGACCGCGCCGGTCCAGGCGAAGGTGATCGCGACGGCCTTGAGCTGGATCAGGAATTGCGCCGCGATGCCGGGATAGCCGCTCGTCATCGTCACCCAGTCCTGCACCGAGCCGGGGCCGCCGAGCGCGGGCGCGTTGAAGATGCCGGTGAGGAGCGCGCCCGCGATGCCGCCGACGGCGTGCACGCCGAACACGTCGAGCGAATCGTCGGCCTTCAGGATGCGCTTGAGGCCGGTCACGCCCCAGAGGCAGATCACGCCGGCCGCGATGCCGATCGCGAATGCGCCAGGCACGCCGACGTTGCCCGCGGCTGGCGTGATCGCGACCAGACCCGCGACCGCGCCCGATGCCGCGCCGAGCATCGACGGCTTGCCCTTCAGGATCCACTCGGCGCACGTCCACGCGAGCACGGCACACGCCGTCGCGAGATACGTGTTGAGGAACGCGAGCGCCGCCGACGCGTTCGCTTCGAGCGCGGAGCCGGCGTTGAATCCGAACCAGCCGAACCAGAGCAGCGAGGCGCCGATCATTGTCATCGTGAGGCTGTGCGGCCGCATCACTTCGCGGCCCCAGCCGAGCCGCTTGCCGACCAGGCATGCGCCGACGAGTCCGGCGACGCCGGCGTTGACGTGCACGACCGTGCCGCCGGCGAAATCGAGCGCGCCCATCTGCCAGATGAAGCCGGCGCTCGCATTGAGCGCGGCGGTTTTCGACGCATCGCCGTATGCATCGGGTCCAGGCCAGAACCAGACCATGTGCGCGAGCGGGATGTAGCTGAAGGTGAACCAGATCGCGACGAAGATCAGCACGGCCGAAAAGCGGATGCGCTCGACGATCGAGCCGAGGATCAGGCAGCACGTGATCGCGGCGAACGTCGCCTGGAACGCGACGAAGACGATCTCGTAGATCGGCGTTCCCTTCGAGAACGTCGAAGCGAGCGCCCACTCGCCCTTGGATGGATCGCCGATGCCGGCGAGGAACACGCGGCTCGTGCCGCCGAAGAACGCGTTGCCCTCGGTGAACGCAAAGCTGTAGCCGTAGAGGCACCAGAGCACCGTCACCAGCGAGAACACGACGAACACCTGCATCAGCACGCTCAGCATGTTCTTGCTGCGCACGAGGCCGCCGTAAAAGAGCGCAAGCGCGGGCACGGACATCAGCAGCACCAGCGCCGTGCAGACCAGCATCCACGCCGTGTCGGCCTTGCTCGGCTGCGGCGTCGCCGCGAACGCGGCCACCGGCAGCGCGCAGGCCGCCGCGAACACGCGTCGGGCTGCGCGCTTCGGGTTCATCGCGCGGATCTCACAAGGCGTCCTCGCCGATCTCGCCGGTGCGGATGCGCACGGCGTGATCGAGCGGCGTCACGAAGATCTTGCCGTCGCCGACCTTGTCGGTGCGCGCGGCGTCGACGATCGCCTCGATGACGATGTCGACGCGCGCATCGGGAACGGCCGTCTCGATCCGGATCTTCGGCACGAAATCGACGACGTACTCGGCGCCGCGGTAGAGCTCGGTGTGGCCTTTCTGCCGGCCGAAGCCTTTGACTTCGGTGACGGTCAGGCCGCTGACGCCGGCTTCGGTCAGCGCATCGCGCACGTCGTCGAGCTTGAACGGGCGGATGATCGCGGTGATGAGCTTCATGCCTTCACAGCCTTCTCGGACTCGGAGTCGGACAGCTCCGACGCGGTGTCGGACGCCTCGCCGGTCAGGGCGGTGCGGAAGGAGCCGGCCAGCCGGCCCCAGTCGTACGCGGTCTCCGAGGGCGCGGAGAGGTCGATGCCCTCGACCTCGGCGTCGGCGGCGACCCGCAGACCGATGGTCTTGTGCAGCGCGTACCCGAGGATCAGCGACACCACGAAGG
>CALFNI010000402.1 GCA_937902695.1 uncultured Rhodanobacteraceae bacterium | reverse complement strand
CGCAGCCGGCTTACGCCAGTTCGCGGATCTTCGCGTTGAGGCGGCTCTTGTGGCGAGCGGCCTTGTTCTTGTGGATCAGGCCGCGCGCGGCGTAGCGATCCATCACCGGCTGCGCGGCGGCGAACGCCGCTTCGGCGCCGGACTTGTCCTTCGCTTCGATCGCCTTCACGACGCGCTTGATCGCGCTGCGCACCATCGAGCGGGCGCTGGCATTGCGCTGGCGCGCCTTCTCGGATTGACGAGCGCGCTTCTTCGCGGACTTGATATTGGCCAAGGGTTGACTCCGGAAAAGGGGTTGCTGGAAAAAAGACGCGGGATTTTAGTGGCTGCACGCCATCGCGTCAATTATACGGGTCCGGAGCGGCTCCGGTGAGCCCGCGCCCGAGCCTGCTGCGCTCCACGCTCACCTTCTCCGGCGCCACGTTCGTCTCGCGCATCCTCGGGCTCGTCCGCGAGCAGGCGATCGCGTACGCGTTCCGCGTCGGCACGCAGACCGACGCATTCTGGGTCGCGTTCCGCATTCCGAACCTGCTGCGGCGCCTGTTCGCCGAGGGTTCGTTCTCGGTCGCGTTCGTGCCGGTGTTCACCGAGGTCAAGGAAACGCGCTCGCACGAGGACCTGAAGCGCCTCGTCGCGAATACCGCGGGCGCGCTCGGCGGCGTCCTGCTCATCGTCACCGCACTGGGCGTGCTGTGCGCGGGCTGGGTCGCGCGCGGCTTCGCGCCGGGCTCGATCGACGAGCCGGCCAAGCTCGCGCTGACGACGAGCATGCTGCGCGTGACGTTTCCCTTCATCCTGTTCGTCTCGCTGACTGCGCTTGCCGGCGGCGTGCTCAACAGCTTCGATCGGTTCGGCCTGCCGGCGCTGACGCCGGTGATCCTCAACGTGTGCATGATCGCCGGCGCGCTCTGGCTCGCGCCGCATCTCGACACGCCGATCATGGCGCTGGGCTGGGCGATCTTCGCGGCGGGCATCCTGCAGTTGCTCGTGCAGCTGCCGGCGCTGCGCTCGCTCGACCTGCTCTCGTTGCCGCGCTGGGGCTGGAACCATCCGGACCTGCGCCGCATCATGCGGCTGATGGTGCCGACGCTGTTCGGCTCGTCGGTCTACCAGGTCAACCTGCTGCTCGACACGCTGATCGCGTCGTTCCTGATCACGGGCTCGCAGACCTGGCTCGCGCAGTCCGATCGCCTGTTCGAGTTTCCGCTCGGCATCTTCGGCGTCGCGCTCGGCACCGTGATCCTGCCGTCGCTGTCGCGCCATCACGTCTCGACCGATCGCGAGGGTTTCGCCAAGGCGCTCGACTGGGGCCTGCGCACGACGCTGCTGATCGCGATTCCCGCGATGCTCGCGCTCGTGCTGCTTGCCAAGCCGATCCTCGCGACGCTGCTGCTGCATGGCGCGTACACGCCGCACGACGTCGACATGGCGGCGCTGTCGCTGTCGGCGCTCTCGTTCGGCTTGCCGGCGTTCGCGCTGGTCAAGGTCGTCGCGCCGGCGTTCTATGCGCGGCAGGATACGAAGACGCCGGTCCGCGCGGCGATCGCGGCGATGATCGCGAACATGGTCATGAACGTCGTTTTCGTCGCACTGCTGTTCTCGCTGTGGCACACGCCGGCGCAGGACGGCGCGGGCTGGCTCGATGCGATCGCGAAGGTGCCGGGATTGCACATGGGCCTCGCGCTCGCCAGCGCGCTGGCGAGCTACCTCAACCTCGCGCAGCTCTGGATCGGACTCCGGCGCGACGGAATCTACGTCCGTCAGCCGGGCTGGGCCGCGCATCTCGTGCGGCTCGGCGTCTCCTGCGCGGCGATGGTCGCCGTCATCGTCGCGTGCCTCGTCGCCTGGCCGGACTGGAGCGCATGGGACGCCGTGACGCGGATCGTGCGCCTTGGCATCGTCATCGCGGCGGCGGGCGGTGCATTCGCCGCGGTGCTTTTCGCGACCGGGTTCCGCCTCGGCGAGCTCAGGGCGCACTGACACCGCCGCCTGCTGCAATGCAGCGGCTATAATCCGGCCATGAGCCTGCTTTTCCGGGATGTCGCGGGGCCGAGCCTCTCGCCTTGCGGCAGCGTCGCGTGCGTGGGCGCGTTCGATGGCGTGCACCTCGGCCATCTCGCGCTGCTCGAGCGCGTGACGGCGCGCGCGCGTGCGCAGGGCCTCGCCGCCTGCGCGATCAGCTTCGCGCCGATTCCGCGCGAGTTCTTCGCGCGCGGCGCGCCGGTGCCGCGTCTGGCCAGCGTGCGCGAGAAGATCGAGCGCATCGGCGGGGCGGGCATCGATCGCGTGCTCCTGCTCCGCTTCGACGCGGCACTCGCGGCGATGCAAGCCGAGACGTTCGTCACCGACGTGCTGCGCGGGCGCTGCGGCGCGCGCGAGATCTGGGTCGGCGCCGATTTCCGGTTCGGCCACGCACGGCGCGGCGATGTCGCGCTGTTGCGCAAGCTCGGTGCGCGCGAGGGCTTTACGGTCGAGACGCTGCCCGATGTGGCGGTCGACGGCGAGCGCGTCAGCAGCAGCGCAATCCGCGCGCATCTCGCGGACGGCGAGTTCGCGGCCGCGACGCGGTTGCTCGGCCGCGCATTTTCGATCGGCGGCCATGTCGTGCGCGGCGCGCAGCTTGGCCGCAAGCTCGGCTACCCGACCGCGAACATCCGCCTCGGCCGTCGCGTGTCGCCGGTCGGCGGCATCTTCGCCGTGCGCGTGCACGGCATCGAACGGCAGGCGATGCCGGGCGTCGCGAGCCTCGGCGTGCGGCCGACGGTCAACGGCACCGAGCCGCTGCTGGAAGCGCACCTCTTCGACTTCGACGGCGATCTGTACGGCAGGCGCATCGACGTCGAGTTCGTCGAAAAGCTCCGCGATGAGGCGAAGTTCGCCGATCTCGATACGATGGTGAGGCAGATCGATCGCGATGCCGCCGAGGCGCGTGCGATCCTTGCCGATGCCGCCACCACATCGTCGTCCCCGCGAAAGCGGGGACCCAGTGCCTTCATCGCAGGTCAACGACGCTAGGTTCCCGCTTTCGCGGGAACGACTGAAGCTGCGCAGGTTCCTTCATCCCGATCCGATTCGCTCGCATGTCCACCGACTACAAGAACACGATCAATCTCCCGAAGACCGATTTCGCGATGAAGGCGGATCTCGCCCGGCGCGAGCCCGGCATGCTCGCCGAATGGGAATCGAAGCGCCGCTACGACGAAATCCAGCAGCGCACGTCCGACCGCGCGCACGCATTCATCCTGCACGACGGTCCACCGTACGCGAACGGCGACATCCACCTCGGCCACGCGGTCAACAAGATCCTGAAGGATGTCGTCGTCAAGTCGGCGCTGCTGTCGGGCTTCCGCTCGCCGTACGTGCCGGGCTGGGACTGCCACGGCCTCCCGATCGAGATCGCGGTCGAGAAGGATGTCGGCAAGGTCGGCCAGAAGGTCGACGCGGCGACATTCCGCGCCAAATGCCGCGACTATGCGACGAAGCAGATCGACCTCCAGCGCGCCGATTTCAAGCGCCTCGGCGTGCTCGGCGATTGGGAGCATCCGTACCGCACGATGGATTTCCGGTACGAGGCGGACATGATCCGCGCGCTCGCGAAGATCCACGCGAACGGACACGTCGTGCGCGGCTTCAAGCCGGTGTACTGGTGCTTCGATTGCGGCTCGGCGCTCGCCGAAGCGGAGATCGAGTATCACGACAAGCAGTCGCCCGCGATCGACGTCGCGTACGACGCGATCGAACCGGGGGCGCTCGCGGCGGTGTTCGGCGTCACGATCGGCGACGACGACATCGTCGCCGTGCCGATCTGGACGACGACGCCGTGGACGCTGCCGGCAAGCATCGCCGTGACGCTGGGACCGGAGCTCGAGTACGTGCTCGTCGAAGGCCCACCGCGCGACGGCAGGCGCGTGCTGCTCGTTCTTGCCGAAGCGCTGTCCGCGAAAGCGCTCGCGCGCTACGGCGTCGAGCAGATGCGCGTGCTTGGACGCGCGCAGGGTTCCGCGCTCGAGACCCTCGCGCCGCAAGGTGCATCGGGCCGGGCGCGCATGGGCCTCAAGCATCCGTTCTACGAGCGCGAGATTCCGCTCATCCTCGGCGACCACGTGTCGGCCGAGGAGGGCACGGGCGCGGTGCACACGGCGCCGGGCCACGGCATGGAAGATTTCGCCGTCGGGCAGAAATATGGACTCGTGGAGAAGTATCCGGCGTCCGAGCTGAATCCGGTCGGCGGCAACGGCGTGTATCTGGCGTCCACGCCGATCTTCGGCGGCCAGTACATCTGGAAGGCCAACGACGCGATCGTCGCGCTGCTGCGCGAGCGCGGCGTGCTGCTCGCCGACGCGAAGATCACGCACAGCTATCCGCACTGCTGGCGCCACAAGACGCCGGTCGCGTTCCGCACGACGCCGCAGTGGTTCATCAGCATGGAGAAGGAGGGCCTTCGCGAGGCCGCGCTGAAATCGATCCGCGACGACGTCGCCTGGTTCCCGGCATGGGGCGAGGAGCGCATTGCCGGCATGGTGGCGGGCCGTCCCGACTGGTGCATCTCGCGCCAGCGCACGTGGGGCGTGCCGATCGTGCTCTTCGTCGACAGGACGAACCACGCGCCGCATCCGCGCAGCGTCGAGCTGATGGAAGAGGTCGCGCAGCGCGTCGAGAAGGACGGCGTCGATGCGTGGTATGCGCTTGATCCCGCCGAGCTGCTCGGCGCGGAGGCTTCGCAGTACGAGAAGGTCACCGACATTCTCGATGTCTGGTTCGACTCGGGCGTCACGCACTTCTGCGTGCTCGACCAGCGCGCCAGTCTCGCGCGCGCGCCGGGCGACAAGGTCATGTACCTCGAAGGCTCCGACCAGCACCGCGGCTGGTTCCAGTCCTCGCTGCTGACGTCGACCGCGATGAAAGGCCGCGCGCCGTACGATGAAGTGCTCACGCACGGCTTCACGGTCGATGCGCAGGGCCGCAAGATGTCGAAATCGCTCGGCAACGTGATCGCGCCGCAGAAGGTCGTCGACACGCTCGGCGCGGACGTGCTGCGGCTCTGGGTCGCGTCGACCGACTATCGCAACGAGATCGCGGTTTCCGACGAGATCCTGCGGCGCGTATCCGATGCGTACCGCCGCATCCGCAACACGGCGCGCTTCCTGCTCGGCAACCTCGACGGGTTCGATCCGGCGAACGATCTCATCCCGGTCGACCGCTGCCTCATGCTCGACCAGTGGGCCGAGCAGCAGGCCTACGACGTGCAGCAGGCGGTCGTCGCCGCGTACGCGCGTCACGATTTCCCGGAGATCGTGCAGCGCGTGCAGAACTTCTGCACGAACGAGATGGGCGCGCTCTATCTCGACATCACCAAGGATCGGCTCTACACGATGCCGACCGCGAGCCGCGGCCGGCGCAGCGCGCAGAGCGCGATGTACCGCATTCTCGAG
>CALFNI010000401.1 GCA_937902695.1 uncultured Rhodanobacteraceae bacterium | reverse complement strand
CGCGGAGCTTGGCATCGCCCATCTCGAGCCCTGGGACGTCGGCTACGCATCCGAGAAGCTCCGCGAGCGGAAGTACGCGCTCAACGAGGAAGAGCTGAAGCCGTATTTCTCGCTCGACGCCGTGATCGACGGTCTCTTCGCGATCACCGGACGCGTGTTCGGCGTCACGCTGCAGCGGCGCGACGACGTCGACGTCTGGCATCCGGACGTCCGCTATTACGACCTCGTCGATGCCGGCGGCCGCGTGTTCGCGGGTGCCTACGTCGATCTCTTCGCGCGCGCCGGCAAGCGTGGCGGTGCGTGGATGGACGTGTGCCAGAGCCGTTTTCGCCACAACGGCACGACGCAGCTGCCGGTTGCGTTCCTGACCTGCAATTTCGCGCCGCCGACCGCGACGACACCCTCGCTGCTGACGCACGACGACGTGCTGACGCTGTTCCACGAGTTCGGGCACGGCCTCCATCACCTCTTGACCGAAGTCGACTATCCCGGCGTCGCCGGCATCAGCGGCGTGGAATGGGACGCGGTCGAGCTGCCGAGCCAGTTCATGGAGAACTTCGGCTGGCAGCGCGAGGCGCTCGACCTGTTCGCGCGGCACTACGAGACGGGCGAGCGGCTACCCGATGCGCTCTTCGATCGCATGAACGCGGCACGCCATTTTCACGCCGGTCTTTTCCTCGTGCGCCAGCTCGAGTTCGCGCTGTTCGATTTCCGCATCCATCGCGAGTTCGATCCGGCGCGCGGCGCGCGGGCGCTCGAAATCCTCGCCGACGTGCGCCGCGAGGTCGCCGTCATCGTGCCGCCCGCGTGGCAGCGCTTTCCGCATGCGTTCACGCACATCTTCGCGGGCGGCTACGCGGCCGGCTATTACAGCTATCTCTGGGCCGAAGTGCTTTCGGCCGATGCGTTCGACCGCTTCGAGCAGGAAGGCATCTTCAATCGTGACGTCGGCGCGGCGTACAGGAAAGCGATCCTGGCGGTCGGCGGATCGCGGCCGGCGCTCGAGAGCTTTGTCGAGTTTCGCGGCCGTGAGCCGCAGCCGGATGCGTTGCTGCGCAGCTACGGTCTCGCGACATAAGTCATTGTCTTTACTAAAGTCTCGTGCTGTGGCAGTATTGCCGTATCAGTCGATATGGCTACCCATATGAAGACGACCATAGAGATTAGCGACGCGCTGCTCGATGAAGCCAGGGCCATCGCCGCGGAGGAAGGCACGACCGTGCGCGCGCTCGTCGAAAGTGGCCTCCGCTGGCGCGTCGCCGAGCATCGCTCGCACTACGGCCTCTTCAAGCTCAAGGACGAGGCGTTCGACGGCGAGGGCATCGCGCCGGACCTGCGTGCCGCTTCCTGGGAGCGCATTCGCGATCTCGCCTACGGAACCGATGCGTGATCGCGGTCGACACGAACATCCTCGTCTACGCGCATCGCAAGGACTCCGACTTCCACGAACCCGCCGCGGCGCTGCTTGAGACGCTGGCCGAAGGCGCGCATGCGTGGTCGATCGCGTGGCCGAGCGTGCACGAGTTCTTCGCGATCGTGACGCACCCGCGCATCTATCGTCCGCCGACGCCGATGCCGCGCGCGCTCGCGCAGATCGAGGCGTGGCTCGCCTCGCCCTCGCTCGTGCTGCTCGGCGAGACGCAGAAGCATTGGCAAAGCCTGCGCGCCATGATCGTCGATGCGCGCATCGAGGGCCCTAAGGTGCACGATGCGCGCATCGCCGCGCTCTGCGTGCAGCACGGCGTGCGTGAATTGCTCTCGGCCGATCGCGACTTCAGCCGGTTCCCGAAAATCACCGTACGCAACCCGCTGATCAAACCGGCTGATCGCGGTCTGACATGAAGATCGCGAGCTGGAACGTCAATTCGTTGAACGTGCGTCTGCCGCACGTCGAGCGCTGGTGCGCCGAGCAGCAGCCGGACGTGCTCGCGCTGCAGGAAACCAAGCTCGAGGACGCGAAGTTTCCTGTCGCCGCGCTCGAAGCCGCCGGCTATCACGCGGCGTTTTCGGGCCAGAAGACCTACAACGGCGTCGCGATCCTCGCCAGGCAACCGCTCGTCGACGTCGTGCACGGCATCGCCGGCTACGACGATCCGCAGAAGCGCATCCTGTGCGCGACGGCCGGCGACGTGCGCATCGTCAACCTCTACGTCGTCAACGGCCAGGCGATCGGCACCGAGAAATATGCGTACAAGCTCGACTGGCTCGCGAAGGTCGCGGGATTTCTCGCCGGGGAAATCCGCAATCATCCCCGTCTCGTCGTGCTCGGCGACTTCAACATCGCGCCGGACGATCGCGACGTGCATGATCCCGTCGCGTGGCACGAACAGGTGCTGTGCTCGACGCCGGAGCGCGATGCATTGAAGCGCCTGCTCGATGCCGGACTCTTCGACAGTTTCCGCCTGTTCAACGACGACGGCGGACACTACAGCTGGTGGGACTACCGCCAAGGCGCGTTCAGGCGCAATCTCGGGCTCAGGATCGACCTGATCCTCGCGAGCGAAGCGCTCCGTCGAAACTGTCGCGCAGCCGCGATCGATCGCGCGCCGCGTACGTGGGAACGCGCCTCCGATCACACCCCCATCTCTCTGCAACTTGCACTGGATATCGACGATGGCAGCCGCTGACTGGCCGACTTCACCGAGCGACGAGGACCTGGAAGAGCTCGACCAGTTCCTGCGCGGGCGCAGCGGCGACGACGATCTCCTGCTCGACGGCGTGCACGGTCTCCTGACGGCGCTCGCGATCGGCCCCGCGCCCGCGACGCCGGACGAGTGGCTGCCGGAAGTCCTGCATGAGCCGTTCACCGACAACGGCGAGGGCGAACGCGTGCTGACTTTGCTCGCGCGGCTCAACGATGCGATCTCTCCGGAGATCGAAACCGGCACCTACGAGCCGATCCTCGGCGAGATCGACGCCGACGACGGCTCGACCGCGTTCACCGCGCGCGGCTGGTGCGAGGGTTTCTCGCGCGGCATCGATCTTCGCGCGCCGGTCTGGGAAAGCCGCCTCGGCCAGGATTCCGAGCTGATGGAGCTGCTCGGCCCGATCATCGCGCTCGCGATCGACGACGGCGTCTTCGAGAGCGACGCCGAGTTCGCTCCGCTCGGCGACGACGACTACGACGAGTGCCTCGCGCAGATCCCGAGCGCGATCGGCGCGATCGCCGAATACTGGCGCGAGCATCCGCCGACGCGCGAGGAGCAGGAGCAGCACGCATCGCTCGAGCCGCAGCGCCGGCCGCGGCGTCGCGGCGGGCGCTGGGTGCACTGAGCCGGGTCGATCGTTCACGCCGCGCACCGCGGCGTTCACGCGAAGGGTCCTTGTCCGCGCCGATCGGCGGGCGCATCTTTGCGCCATCGCATCCGGAGATTCGCCATGAACGCCGTTGCCGCATCCGCTTCGCGCCGCGTCGTCCGCACCGTGCGCGGCCAGCCGACATCCGACGGCGCCGGCGTCAAGCTGACGCGCGTGATCGGCCAGCGCGAGCTCGACATGCTGGATCCCTTCCTGATGCTCGATGAGTTCCGCTCGGATACGGCGTCGGACTATCTCGCCGGCTTTCCGGATCATCCGCACCGCGGCTTCGAGACCGTCACCTACATGCTCGCCGGGCGCATGCGCCATGGCGACAACCAGGGCAACGCCGGCCTGCTGACGCCCGGCAGCGTGCAGTGGATGACCGCGGGCCGCGGCATCGTGCACTCGGAAATGCCCGAGCAGGAGAACGGCCTCATGTGGGGCTTCCAGCTCTGGGTCAACCTGCCGGCGAAGGACAAGCTGACCGCGCCGCGCTATCAGGACATCGCGCCCGAGCGCATTCCCGAAGCCGAGCCGTCGGCCGGCGTTCGCGTGCGCGTCGTCGCCGGGCGTGTCGGCGATGTCGTCGGTCCGGTCAGCGGGGTCGCCGTCGCGCCGCTCTATTTCGATGTCTCGCTCGAGCCCGGCGCGCGTTTTGCCGCGCCGGTTCCGTCAGGACACAACGCGTTCGCCTACGTGTATTCGGGCAACGCCGACGTCGGTCCGGCGGATGCCGCGCGTCGCATCGCGCGCGGCGAGCTCGCGTTGCTCGAGCGCGACGGTGACGAAGTCCTGCTATCCGCGGGCTCCGAACCTGCGCGTCTGATCCTCGTCGCGGGCAAGCCGCTCAACGAGCCGGTCGCGAAATACGGTCCGTTCGTGATGAACACGCAGGACGAGATCGTGCAGGCGATCCGTGATTTCCAGTCGGGCAGGTTCTGACGCCCTGATCGCATCGATGCAGGACGAGCTTTCGCCTCAGTGCCGGGGCTTCAGCATCTCGTCGAAGTAGCTCGAAATCAGCGTATAGACATGCTTGCGCATCGCCGGCGTCGAAAGCCCATGCTTCCCGCCCGGATACGTCATCAGCCGGAATTGCGTCCCGCGATTCTGCAGATCGGCCATCAGCTTCGTCGAGTTGGCGAACAGCACGTTGTCGTCGGCCATGCCGTGCACGAGCAGCAGATGCGCCTTCATTCCGTCAAGCCAGTGGAACGCGTTCGATAGCTCGTAGCCCTGCGGATTGCGTTGCGGCGTGTCGAGGTAGCGCTCGGTGTAGTGCGTGTCGTAGAGCGTCCAGTCGGTGACCGGCGCTACGGCGACGCCGGCGGCGATCTGATCCGATCCCTTCGACAGCAGCATCAGCGTCATGTACCCGCCGTAGCTCCAGCCGAACACGCCGATGTGCTCGCCGTCGACGTAGCGCTGCTGCTTCAGCCACGCAATGCCGGTCAGCTGATCGGCGACTTCGGCCTTGCCGAGCTGGCGGAAGATCGCATCGGAAAACGCGCGTCCGCGCCGCGGCGAGCCGCGATTGTCGAGCGCGAACACGACATAACCGTGCTGCGCCATGTACTGCTCGAAATGATTGCCCCACGCGCGGTTGACGTACTGCCGCCCGGGTCCGCCGTAGTACGTCATGAAAACCGGATACTTCTTCTTCGCGTCGAAATCGGCCGGCTTGTAGAGCCGGTAGAGCAGCGACTGTCCGTCCTCGCCCGGCAGCGATCCGAACTCGGGCTCGATCAGGCTTTCGCGGTACGGCCAGTAGGGATGGCCTTCCTTCAGCGTATTCGGTTCGATCCACGCGACGAGGCTGCCGTCGGGCTTGCGCAACGAGACCTGCGGCGGCGTCTTCGGATCGGAATACGTATCGACGTAGGCCTCGGCGTTCTCGCCGAACTCGGCCTCGTGCCAGCCTTCGCCGGCGCTGATACGGCGCGGCGACGCGCCGTCGCTGCCGTCGAGGCGCACGGCATAGACCTGCTGCTGCAACGGATCGTCGCGACCCGACGTGAAATACACGGTGCCGTTCTTCTCGTCGAGCGCGAGCACCTTGTCGACATCCCAGTCGCCCTGCGTGAGCGCGCGCCGTTGCTTGCCGTCGAGGCCGACGACATAAAGATGCTTGTGACCGCTCTGCTCCGACGCCCAGACGAACGCATCGTCGTGCTTGAGGAAACGCAGGTCGTCGTTGAGGTTGATCCACGTCCTGCTCGTCTCGGTCAGCAGCGTGCGCTCGTGCAGGCTGCCGGCGTCGACGCTGACGAGATCGAGCGTCTGCTGATCGCGCGTCTCGCGCTGGAACGTCAGCGCGCTGGCATCGGGCAGCCAGCTCACGCGCGCGAGGTAGACGTCGCCGACCTTGCCGGGGCGCGTGCCGAGCTCGATCCAGCGCGCGCGCATGTCGCGCGGACGCACGAGGCCGAGCCGCACGGCCACGTTCGGCCGTCCGGCCGCGGGATAGCGCTGGCTGACCGTCTCGGTGCGATCGGCGTAGACCTCGTTGCGCTTGATCTCGTCGACGCCCGATTCGTCGTAACGCTCGAACGCGATCAGCGAATCATCGGGCGCCCACCAGTAGCCGGTCGCGCGGTCCATTTCCTCCTGCGCGACGAACTCGGCCTCGGCGTTGTGGATCGGCCCTTTGCCGTCGCGCGTCAGCTGGTAGTTCTTGCCGGTCTCGAGATCGACCGTGTAGAGATTCTGACGGCTGACGAACGACACGTAACGGCCTTTCGGCGACACCTGCGCATCGATGACGTCGAGACCCGCCGGCGTCAGCGCGCGGATGTCGGCGCCGGGTTTCGC
>CALFNI010000400.1 GCA_937902695.1 uncultured Rhodanobacteraceae bacterium | reverse complement strand
CGTCGGAGACGCGCGAGTCGATGACGCGGGTGTCGTCGTGCTGGCAGAAGGGGCAGTGCATCAGAGGCGGGGATTGGAGATTCGGGATTCGGGATTCGGAAAAGCACGGTGACCTCGGGACGGCTTTCCGAATCCCGAATCCCAGATCCCGAATCCCGGCCCCTTAGCCATACACCGGAAACATCTTGCATTGCGCCGTGACCTTGCCGCGCACGCTCTCGATTACCGAGACGTCGCCCGGCCTGTCGAGCACGTCGCAGATCCAGCCTGCGAGCTCCTCGCACTCCTTCTCGCCGTAGCCGCGCGTCGTCACCGCCGGCGTGCCGAGGCGCAGGCCCGAGGTCACGAACGGCGAGCGCGGATCGTTCGGCACGGCGTTCTTGTTGACCGTGATGTGCGCGCTGCCGAGCGCGGCTTCGGCGTCCTTGCCGGTCACGTCGCGGCCGATGAGATCGACGAGGAAGAGATGATTCTCGGTGCCGCCCGAAACGACCTTGTAGCCGCGCGCGGTCAGCGTCTTCGCCATCGCCTTCGCGTTCTTAACGACCTGCTGCTGGTACGTCTTGAACGACGGATCGAGCGCTTCCTTGAACGCGACCGCCTTCGCGGCGATCACGTGCATCAGCGGGCCGCCCTGGATGCCGGGGAACACGATGCTCTGCAGTTTCTTGTCGAGATCTTCGTCGCCGCCTTTCGCGACCACGATGCCGCCGCGCGGACCGCGCAGCGTCTTGTGCGTCGTCGACGTGACGACATCGGCGTGCGGAACCGGATTCGGATAGACGCCCGCCGCGACGAGACCCGCGACGTGCGCCATGTCGACGAAGAAATAGGCGCCGACCGATTTCGCGATGGCCGCCATGCGCTCCCAGTCGACGATCTGCGAGTACGCGCTGAAGCCGCCGATGAGCATCTTCGGCTTGTGCTCGTGCGCGAGGCGATCGACCTCGTCGTAGTCGATGAAGCCTTTCGCATCGACGCCGTACTGCACGGCATTGAAGAGCTTGCCGGAAATGTTGACCTTCGCGCCGTGCGTCAGGTGCCCGCCGTGCGCGAGCGACATGCCGAGGATCGTGTCGCCCGGCTTCAGCAGCGCGAAGTAGACGGCCTGGTTCGCCTGCGAGCCCGAGTGCGGCTGCACGTTCGCATAGCCGGCGCCGAAGAGCTCCTTGACGCGCTCGATGGCGAGGCGCTCGGCGATGTCGACGTACTCGCAGCCGCCGTAATAGCGCTTGCCGGGATAGCCCTCGGCGTACTTGTTCGTCAGCACGGAGCCTTGCGCCTCGAGCACGCGCGGGCTCGCGTAGTTTTCC
>CALFNI010000399.1 GCA_937902695.1 uncultured Rhodanobacteraceae bacterium | reverse complement strand
CGACGTGGTGGCGGTCGAGTTCGTCGGCGTCGTCAGGCTCTCGCACGGTCTTCGCGCGAACCACGATGCGCTGCTGGCGAACATGCTGGCGCAACGCGCCGCATTCGCGCTCGGCAAGACATTCGACGAGGCACTCGCCGAAGCGACGGGCGGCACCGACGCCGAACGCCGCGCGCTCGCCGCGCAGCGCACGTTTCCCGGCAACCGCCCGAGCACGACGATTCTCATCGATGCGCTGACGCCCGAAAGCCTCGGCGCGCTGCTCGCGCTGCGCGAGCACAAGGTGTTCGTGCAGGCGGTGCTGTGGGGCATCAACGCGTTCGATCAGTGGGGCGTCGAGCTCGGCAAGACGCTCGCGAAGGCGATCGAGCCCGCGCTGGCGGGCGGTGCGGACGCGGGACCCCTCGATACGTCGACGCGGGCATTGATCGACGCGATCCGCGCGGAGCAGTAGGCACTGCGGAAGGCCAGTGACGAAAACAGGTGGCGGATATCGCCACTGTTTTCCGTAAAACCATCTGATTCGCCCGGTTCCGCCGAGGATGAGATGGGCAGTGCCACCGAAATGAACCAGCCGATCGCCGCGCGCGGCGGGGCCAACGTGCCGTTTTCCGTGCGCGATCCTGCGAAAGATGGCGCCGGGCACAACGCGCCGTTCACGAAAGATGCTCCGGCATCGGGCGCATCGATCCGCGTCGAGTTCACGCGCCTCGAGAATCTCGGTGTCGCCGCTCGCGCCGGCGCGAGCGATGTTGCCGCGGGCGACAACGTGCTCCGCATCGTATTCGGATCCGGGCGCGGCTCCGTGCTGCACGATGCGACGATGCCGCCATTTCTCGTCGCGCCGCTCCGCGGCAGCCTGCGCGTCGTCGACGGCCACTGCACGCGGCTGCTGCGATCGCGCCAGCTGTTCGTCGGCGAGCATGGCGGCAACCTGCAGATCGTCGGCGGCATGTCGGCGCTCTGGATCGCCGTCATCGCGTCGGCTCCCTTGTGGCGACGCCTGTTCGAAGCGACCGCCGACGCGCCGATGTCCGAGCCGATCCTGCTGACCGCCGCACACGCGGCCGATCCGGCGATCCTTCGCGCGATGATCCGCGCCGTCCGCGCCGCGGCGAAACCGGACACGGGCCGGATCGAGACCATCAATGCAGCGATGGGCATCGCGGCGCGTCTCGCCGAGCTGCAGGCGTCGTTCGATGCGCGCGTCGATCGTTGTCCGGGCCGCACGCAGTCGCAACGTCGTGCGGTCTTTTCGCGCCTGCAGCGCGTGCACAGCTGGATGGAATGGGGCACGGATCTCTCGGTCGAGCTGCCTACCTTCGCGCAGGCGGCCGGCTACTCGACCTGCCATTTCGTCCGCATCTTCAACGCGGTCTACGGCGAGACGCCGTACGCCGCGCTCGTCGAGCGCCGTCTCGACAAGGCGCATCGGCTGATCCACAGCACGGAGCTCAGCATCACCGAGATCGCCCGCGCGTCCGGGTTCATCGATCGCTGCGCGTTCGCGCGCTCGTTCAAGCGTCGCTTCGGAAAATCGGCCACCGCGATGCGCAATCGCCGAAGCGCGCTGGTGGGCTGAGCGTCGCTACGGATCCGCGCCGGCCGCCGCTTTTCGCGCCTGCTGCGCAAGCGCCCAGGCCACGTGCTCGCGCACGAGCGCCGATGGATCGTCGGTGCGCGCCTCGAGGGCGGCGACGATGCCGTCCGATCGCCGCGCATTGCCGAGCGCCACGGCGATGTTGCGCAGCCAGCCTTCGTATCCGGTCCGGCGAATAGCCATGCCCGCGGTGCGTTCGACAAACTCGGCTTCGCTCCAGGCGAAGAGATCGACGAGCTCTGCCGCGTCGAGCCCGTGCCGCG
>CALFNI010000398.1 GCA_937902695.1 uncultured Rhodanobacteraceae bacterium | reverse complement strand
CGAGCCGACCACGAGCACGAGATCGCACTCCTGGCCGAGCTTGCGCACGGCGTCCTGGCGGTTCTGCGTCGCGTAGCAGATATCGTCGTGGCGAGGGCCCACAACGGCCGGAAAGCGCGTCTTCAGCGCCTCGATCACCGCTTTCGTGTCGTCGACCGAGAGCGTCGTCTGCGTGACGTATGCGAGCTGCGAGGCATCGCGCGGCACGATGAGCCCGACGCAATCGGGCGTCTCGACGAGATGGATCGTGCCCGCATTCGACGGATCCCACTGGCCCATCGTGCCTTCGACTTCGGGATGGCCCGCATGACCGATCAGCACGACATCGCGCCCGGCCTTGCCGTGGCGCGCGACTTCCATGTGCACCTTGGTCACCAGCGGGCACGTCGCGTCGAACACGCGAAGGCCGCGCGCCGATGCCTCGCCGCGCACCGCTTGCGACACGCCGTGCGCCGAGAAGATGACGGTCGCGCCGTCGGGCACTTCCTCGAGCTCGTCGACGAACACCGCGCCTTGCCCGCGCAGCTTGTCGACGACGTAACGGTTGTGCACGACTTCGTGGCGCACGTAGATCGGCGCGCCGAACGTCTCGAGCGCGCGCTCGACGATCTCGATCGCGCGGTCGACACCGGCACAGAAGCCGCGCGGGTTGGCGAGCAGGACGTCCATGGGTGAATTATGGGGTGCCTTGCGGCGCTTTTCGACCGCCAAGGCCAAACAGGATCAGCAACACCGCGCCGACGCTGATCGCGGAGTCGGCGACGTTGAAGGCCGGCCACGACCACTGCTGATGGTAGACCTCGATGAAATCGGTGACGTGGCCGACGCGCACGCGATCGATCAGGTTGCCGAGCGCGCCGCCGATCACGAGCGCAAGCGGCAGCGCCGTGCGCCACTCGCCGCGGGGCGTGCGCCGCAGCCAGACGACGAGCACCGCGGACACCGCGATCGCGAGCACCGTGAACAGCCAGCGTTGCCAGCCGCCGGCGTCGTGCAGGAAGCTGAACGCGGCGCCGGCGTTGTAGGCGAGCGTCCAGTTCAGGAAGCCCGGAATCACGGCATGCGCCTCGTAGGGTTCGAGCAGCTCGATCGCGAAATATTTCGTGACCTGGTCGAGCGCGATCACCAGCGCCGAGAGCGCGAGCCAGATCAGTGCGTTGGGTTTCACGTTTACTCGCATCACCGTCGTTCCCGCGAAAGCGGGAACCTAGCGTCTTTCACGCGCCGAAGGCGCTGGGTCCCCGCTTTCGCGGGGACGACGAAGTCTTTTGTCAAAACCACCGTCGATTCTCTCCGGGCCCTTCGATGTTCGTCACGCAGCGCCCGCAAATCTCCGGATGCGCCGGATTCGATCCGACGTCGGGACGATGATGCCAGCAGCGCACGCATTTCGCGTGACCGGTCTTGCGCACCGCGACCCACGCGATGCGTCCGTTCTCCTTCAAGGGATCGACGAGCGCGGCCTCCGGCGACGCGCGGCCGTCGTCGTCGAGCGTCAGCTCCGACACGATGAAGAAGAAGCGGAGTTCGTCCGCGTATTTTTCAAGCTCGGCCCTGAGCGTCGCGTCGAGATAGAGCGTGACCTCGGCTTCGAGCGATGCGCCGATCTCGCGGTTCGCGCGCATCACTTCCATCAGCTTGGCGCCGACTTCGCGGATGGCCAGGAGATCGGCCCAGAAGCGCCGCTGCTCGGGCGAGGCCTGTGCCGCCTTCAGTCCTTCGTACCAGGTCTCGAACAGCACCGATTCGCCGCGCGTGCCCGGCATG
>CALFNI010000397.1 GCA_937902695.1 uncultured Rhodanobacteraceae bacterium | reverse complement strand
CGAGGAAGTCGGCGTCGAGCGCGGCACCGATCGCGTGCGTATCCGCCTCGATCCGAAGCTGTTCCGTCCGAGCGATGCGCCGCTGCTGGTCGGCGATGCATCGCGCGCGCGACGCGAGCTCGGTTTCGTGCCGTCGCTCGATACCGCGGGTCTCGCGCAGCGCATGGTCGATGCCGATCTCGCGCGCGAACGGCGCGTCGTCGCCGGCGACGCGCGCTGAATGCGCGTCATCTTCAATGTCGACGCGATCACCGCGCCGCTGACCGGCATCGGCCGCTACGCGCTCGAGCTCGCCCACGGCCTCGCGCGGCACGAGGCGATCGAAGAGCTTCGCCTCTACTCCGCGTACCGCTGGGTCGACGATCCCGCGCACGCGCTCGCCGCGAACAGCACGATCGCCGCGATCCGGCGCAACGTTCCGTTCAAGACGCAGGCGCTGGAGCTCTATCAGCAGATCCGCGGCGGGCTGTTCCGCCTGCACACGCGGCGCCTGAGGGGTTTCATCCTGCACACGCCGAACTACGTGCTGATGCCGTTCGAAGGGCCGGCGCTGGCGACCGTGCACGATCTCTCGTGGCTGAGCTATCCCGATGCGCACCCGGCCGAGCGCGTGCGCTTTCTCGAGCGCCATCTCCCCGAGACGCTCGCGCGCGCGGACCTCGTGCTGACCGATTCGGAGTTCATCGCGGCCGAGATCGCCTCGCGCTTCGCGTTGCCGCGCGCGAAGATCCGCGCGATTCCGCTCGGCGTCGATGCCGCGTATCGCCCGCGCACGGCCGAGGAGATCCTCGCGACGCTCGCCAGGCACGGGCTCGCGCACAGCGCGTATCTCCTCGTCGTCGCGACGCTCGAGCCGCGCAAGAACCTCGCGCGACTCGTGCGCGCCTACGCAGCGCTGCCGACGACGACGAAGGCACGCCATCCGCTGGTGATCGTCGGCGGCCGCGGCTGGCTCAACCGCGAGCTCGAAGAGACGATCGCGCCGCTCGAAGCGGCCGGCATCGTGCGGCGGCTCGGCTATGTCGGGGAAGACGAGCTCCCGCAGATCTATGCCGGCGCGCACGCGTTCGCGTTTCCGTCGCTGTACGAAGGCTTTGGCCTTCCGGTGCTCGAGGCGATGGCGAGCGGCGTGCCGGTGCTGACGTCGAACGTGTCCTCGCTGCCCGAGGTCGCCGGCGATGCGGCACTGCTGGTCGATCCGACCGACGAGGAATCCTTGCGCGACGGCCTCGCGCGCGTGCTGGACGATTCGGCGTGGCGCACGCACGCATCGGCGCGCGGAATCGCGCGCTCGCGCGCTTACCCCTGGTCGCGTTGCGTCGAGGCGACGATAGATGCCTATCGCGCCGTAAACGTTGCGTGAACACGGCGTTGGACCCACGGGCCCGACGGCGTTAGTCTCGGTCCCATGGAGATCGCGATGAGAGCAAGTGCATTTGCTCGATCGGCAGGACGCGGCATCGCGCTCGTCTTCGGCGCGCTCGTCGCGTCGGCGACCGTATCGGCGCAGAGCGGAAGCCCGGCGCCGCCCGCCGCGCAGCCGATCCAGGCGCCCGTGCCGCCCGAGCCGCCGCTGATGCCGCCGACGCCGAACGTCTCGGCTGCGGCGGAAAGCATCTATGCGGTGGCGCGACCGGGCCTGCTGCAGATCCGCACGCTGGTCGAGGCGGCCGGGCGGCAATCGTCGATCGGCTCGGGATTTCTCGTCAGCGCGGACGGGCTCGCGGTGACGAACTATCACGTCGTCTCGCAGTACGCGCTCGAACCGAAGACCTACCGTCTGGAGTTCGCGCGGCCCGACGGATCGCAAGGCCCCCTGAAGCTCATCGCGATCGACGTCGCGAACGACGTCGCGATCGTCAAGGTCGACGGTACCGATCTTCCGCATCTCGAGTTCGATCCCGCGGCGCTCGAGGACAAGTCGCCGCGCGGCGAGCGGCTCTACGCGATGGGCAATCCGCTCGATCTCGGCTTCACGATCGTCGAAGGCACCTACAACGGCTTCGTCGAGAAGAGCTACAACGCACGCGTGCATTTCACCGGCGCGATCAATCCCGGCATGAGCGGGGGCCCCGCGGTGACGGCGGCCGGCAAGGTTGCCGGCATCAACGTCGCCAAGCGGCTCGACGGCGAGCTCGTGAGCTTCCTCGTGCCGGCGAGCAAGGTCTCGGCGCTGTTCGAGCGCGCGAAGACCGAGCCGCCGCTCGATCTCGGCCACGTGCGCGACGAGATCGACCGGCAGCTGGTCACCTGGCAAGGCGCGTTCTATCACGCACTCGGCGAGCAGGGCTTCAAGGCCGCGACGCTGGGGCCGTACGAGGCGCCCGAAAGCGCGGCGCCGTGGTTCAACTGCTGGGCGCGCACCAATGCCGACCAGACGCCCAAGCCGCGCGCGCAGCTCGATTCGACGAGCTGCAGCTCGCAGAGCTCGCTCTACATCGCCGAGGACATCGAAACCGGGCGCGCCGAGCTTTCGCACGCGTACGTGCGCAGCGTCGATCTCAATCCGTTCCAGTTCGCCGCGTTCGTCTCGCAGTACTACGGCGGCGCCGGCATGATCCGCTCCTGGTCGCGCAAGCGCCTGACCCAGCCGGAGTGCCACGAGGATTTCGTGCAGCGCGACGACGGCGGTAAGGCGGGCCCGGTGATGCGCACGGTCTGGTGCGCGCGGGCGTATCGCGATTTCGCCGGCATCTACGACGTCGCCATCACGACGGTCACGCAGGATCGCGACAAGGAAGCGCTGGTCTCGCGCCTCGCCATGCAGGGCGTCAGTTACGAAAACGCGGTGACGCTCGCGCAGCGGTTCCTCGGGGAGCTCGCATGGGCGAAGTGATGATTCCGACCACGCCGCTCGCCGAGCCTGCGATCTGGATCGAGGTGCTGTCGCGGCTGCACCACGACGTCGCCGCGCGCTATCGCTTCATTGATGTGCCGATCACGGTCGGCCGTGCCTACGACAACGACGTCATCGTCGACGATCCGCACGTCGCCGCGCACCATCTCCGCATCACGCGCGGCGAGAACGGCGCGCTCGTCGCCGAGGACCTCGGCAGCCTCAACGGCCTCTACGTCGACCGCGCGCGCAAGCCCACCAAGGAAGTCACGCTCGACGCGGGCCACGAGCTCTCGATCGGCGCGACGGTGCTGCGCGTGCGCACGGCCGCGCACGAGGTGCCGGCCGAGACGCCGATGCTGCGCGGCTTGCCGTACTGGCCGTCGGCGGTCCTCTGCATCGCCGGCGTGTTCGCGCTGGCCGCGCTCGATCTGTGGCTGAGCGAAACGAACGAACCGAAGGCGATCCGCTACTTCACGCCGCTCCTGATCCTGACGGTCGCCGTCGTCGTCTGGACGACCGGCTGGAGCGTCCTGACGCGCGTCTTCACCGGGCGTCCGCGCTTCGGGCTTCACTTCCTGATCGTCGCGGCGGGTCTGCTCGGTTATTCCGTCTACAGCCAGCTTGCCGAGATCGGCGCGTTCGCCCTGTCGTGGACGGCGCTGGCGAACTCGTCGTACGTATTCGCGTGGCTTTTCCTCGGCGGCATCGTGTTCGCGCATCTGCTCGCCGTGAATCGCGCGCGCCGACCGCTGAAACTGGTCATCGCGTTGATCCTCGTCGCGGCGGGCGTCGCGATGCAGACGCTGAAGCAGAGCGAGTACCGCTCCACCTACGGCCAGCCCGCTCTGCTGAGCCGGCTCGAACCGCCCGCGCTGCGTCTCGTCTCGCCACAGCGCGAGCAGGCTTTCTTCACCGATGCCGAAGCGTTGCGCGCGAAGCTCGACAAGGCGCGCACCGAGGAGCCGGCCGGCGGCGAGCCGCAGAGCGAAGAGGACGACGAGTAGCGCTCAGCGGTACAGGATGAGCGCGAGCGTCAGGAGCCAGCCGATGACCGAGATCAGCAGCACGGCGTCGCTGACCGCGAGCGCGCTCGGATCGCTGCCGGCGCCGTCGCGCAGCGCGAGCTTGAGATAGCGTCCGAGCCCGAGCGCGACCCACGGCGTCGAGAACACGAGCGGATGATGGCCGTGCCGCGCGAGCACGGCCGGCGAGAGGGTGTAGAGCACGTAGGCGGTGAACGTGGCCGCCGCGATGGCGACGAGGATCCGCTCGAGCGTGGTGCGGTCGTAGCGAAGCCCAGCGCCGACGGCGCGCGCGTTGACGAGATCGCCGTGCCGCTTGCCGAGCGCGAGCAGCAGCGCGAGCAGGAAGCCCAGCGCGACGATCCACGGCGTCAGCGGCACGCGCGCGCCGATGCCGCCGGCGACGATGCGCAGCACGAAGCCGACCGCGATCACGAACGCGCCGAGATACGGCACGTGTTTCAGCGCGAGCGAGTAGGCGACCTGCAAGGCGAGATACGCCGCGAGCGTCGCGACGAGCAGGAGTCCGCCCGCGAGCGCGCCGAGCGCGCACGAGATCGCGACGAGGGCGCCGGAGAAGATCAGCGCGGTCGACGGCGTCACCGCGCCGCGCGCGACGGGGCGCTTGCATTTGACCGGATGGCCCCGATCGCGGCCGGCATCGACGACGTCGTTGCCGGCATAGACGGCCGAGGACAGCAGGCAGAACGCGAGCGTCGCGAGGATCGCGCCGCGCACCGCTTCGGGATCGCCTACGGCCTGGCCGAAGATCAACGGCAGCAGGACGAAGCCGTTCTTGATCCATTGTTCCGGCCGCGCGAGCTCGAGCAGCGCGCGCACGATGTCAGCGCGCTCCGCCCGCGGCCTGCGCGCCCGAAGCGGCTGCTGTCTGCACGGCCGGATCGTCGAAGCCGAGCTGGGAGATCGTGTCGGCCGTGCGCGGCCGCGGCTTGTACGGCGCACGCGTGAAATCGCGCCACCACGCGGCGATGCGCGCGGCCAGCGGCGCGCGCGGCTTCGATGTCGCGAGATCGGCGCCGCCGACGAGGTCGCGTCCGGTCGACGGCGACGCGGCGTAGATGCGCACGCTGGCCGCCTTGCCGCCGGCGAACGAAGGAACGCCGAGGCGGAAGCGCGGAGTGTCGAGCGCATACGGCATCGAGGCGAGCTTCGTGCCTTTCGCATCGAGCCAGTCGACGACGAGGTTGCCGTCGAAGCGGCTCGTGCCGAGGTCGACGGCGACGCCCGGATTCCAGCGGTCGGCGTCGAACGCGACGCGCGCCTTGTCGCGCGGCCGCTCGAGCACGACGGCGGGATCGCCGAGCAGGTTGTACATCTCGACGAGCGTGCGATCCTGCGAGCCTCTCTTCGCGCGGAGGATCGCCTCACCGATCGTCGCGCCGGGTTTCAGCAGCTCGTCGATGACCGAGCGGCTGTACGTCGCCGACGGCGCGTTGCGCCACGACGCCGCGAACACCGCGATCGCGCCCTTGTTCGGCTCGCGCAGGAACTTCTCGCCGATCGAGTCCTCGGTCGGGTTGTCGAACGGCGCCGAGTAGCACGTCATCGAGAGGACCATCGGCAGGCGTCCCGCGTTAGTCATCGAGCCGACGTCGTCGAGGGTCAAAAGGTCGTGGTTCTTTATCAGGTGCGGCG
>CALFNI010000396.1 GCA_937902695.1 uncultured Rhodanobacteraceae bacterium | reverse complement strand
GGCGTCGTCACCGCCGACGAGTTCAAGAAGGATGCCGACGCGCGCTTCACCAAGCAGGACAAGGCCGGCACCGGCAAGATCCCGCGGCCTGGCAAGCCGACGGCGCCGCCCAAGGGCATGCTGATGCCGAATGCGCAGCCGCAACCCCAGCCGATGCCGGCGAAGCCGTAGGCAGGCTCCACAAACGAAGCCGCCCGCGGGATCGCCGCGGGCGGACGTCGATCAGATCAGCGCCGGATCAGCGCGTGTGCGTGCCGTGGTTGCCGCCGGCGCCACGGCTCCAGTTGCCGCCGTGACTGCCGCCGTGGCCGCCATGACTGCCACCGTGGCCACCCCAGTCGCCGCCATGACCGCCCCAGCCGCCATGATGGCCGCCACCGCCCCAGTGGCCGTGGTCGTGGTAATGGCCGTATCCGCCGTAATAGATGCCGAGCCCGAACGACGGACCCCAGAAATACGGGTTGTAGTAGCCCGGCCCGTAATAGCCGGACGAGTAGTAGCCGCCGTAGTCCGCGCCGCCGTAGTAGCCGTCGTCGGTTCCGTAATACGCATCGCCGTAGCCGTAGGAGCCATCCGAGCGCACGTAGGCGGGATCGTAATAGCAGCCGGCCAGCAGCAGGAGACCAGCGACGAGACCAGTTCTGAGCACGTTTTTCATGACGACACTGTTGGGCAAAGGCTTGCGGAATTCAAGCTACGCCGAGCCGGTGAATACGCGCTGAGCCCTTCCGGCGCCTGCACATTGTTTTACGTTTAGCGGGCAGTCGGCGTGGGCGCGGCGAGCCATGCGTCGAGGCGACGTTCGCGCGCCTTCCCGGGCAGGCGCGCAAGAGCGCGCACATACCCGTAAAACACCGCCCAGTCGCCGCCTGCCTGTACGAACAGCCGCTGGAACGCCGGCACCCAGCGATCGTAGAGCCCGAACGGAACCAGCCGCGCATTGTTGATCGGCGCGTTCATCCAGGCGTCGTAGGCCGCGTCATTCTTCCATTCGGTGGACCGAAGGCGCCTGAAGCGTTCACGAAACGCGTCGATCTCGCCGGCCTTGGCCGCGCGCATCGCGGACGTGTCGAGCCCGCGCGCATAAAGCCGCCGCAGGCGCTCGCGGAGATCGAGCACCAGCGCCGTGAACGCGTCGTCGCGCGCGTCGCTGTCGTCCCCGGCCGCCGGCAGGCCGCGCGACTCGCGCCATTGCTTGAGGCCCTCGCGCTGCACGAAGGTCGCGAACGACTCGTTGAACGCGGTGTCGTCCGCGACGTAAACCCGCTGGTGCGCAAGCTCGTGGAAGATCACGCCGTCGAGCTCGT
Source organism: uncultured Rhodanobacteraceae bacterium (assembly GCA_937902695.1). Taxonomy (GTDB): domain Bacteria; phylum Pseudomonadota; class Gammaproteobacteria; order Xanthomonadales; family Rhodanobacteraceae; genus Dokdonella_A. Next base: position 4,216 of record CALFNI010000396.1, on the reverse strand, counting down.
CATCGTTCCAGCGCAGCATGCTGCTGAGGATCGGATCGGAAAACCAGCCGAGCGTCGAGTACGCGGCCGAGCCTTCGATCGCGGTGTCGTTGCCCTGCCTTGCGAGATCTTCCCGCTCGCGCTCGGCGCGCGCCTTGTCGAAGAACCCGACGTAGGCGACGCAGCCGGCGAACGGGAAGCAGTGCGTGAGCGGATCGACCGAGAACTCGGGCGTCGCGAACACGTTCCAGGTCGCGTACGGACGGCCGAGGTCGACGTAACTCGTATAGCTCTTGTTGCGCGGAAGACCGAGACGATCGGACGCGAAGCGACGCGCGGCCTGCGCCTCTTCGAGGCGCTTGCGCAGACCGGCATCGGTATCGGCATCCGCGACGACCTCGTCGATTGGCTTGCGGTGGACGAGCAGCGAGGCCTCCCCGTGCGCGAGGTGCCCGTAGTAGCCGAGCGTGCTGCAGCCCGCCAGCGGCGCGAGCAGCGTCAGCACCGCGGCGCCGACCATGAACCGCAATCGGATCAGGCGCTGCGCCCGTCGTAGGGGACCCGCTTCAGCGCGTCGAGATCGACGCCTTCGAGGCAGCGCACGTTGATCGCCGCGATCGGGTTGCCCTGGCGGTCCGTGCCCATGCCGAACGGCGCGGCGCCGCAGGTCGGGCAGAACGTGTGCGCGATGCGGTGCTTGTTGAACGTGTAGGTCGAAAGATCCTCGACCGGCGCATGCATCGCGACGCTCGTCCGCGGCACGAACCAGAGTAGGTAGCCCTTCTTCGAGCAGATCGAGCAGTTGCATTCGATGACCTGATCGATTTCGCCCTCGACATCGTACGTCGTCCTGCCGCAATGACAGCTGCCCTTGTACGCCATGTGCTCGCTCCGCGTGTCGTCGGTGCAGTATGGATCACTTCTTCTCGATGCGCGTCGCGTGGCTCGCCGCGATCTTCCAGCCGTCCGCGCGACGGACATAGGTATCGGTGAACCTGAAATCCGCCGCGAACGGCTTGCCGCCGGCGCTGCCCTTGACCGTCGTGATGCCGAGCACGATCGCAGCATCGCCATAGAGCCGGACGCTCTGATCGTGGTTGCGGAACTCGTCGTAGCGCACGCCCTTCTTCGCATCGGCGATGTCGTCGGCGCGCGTCGTGATTTCGCTCTTCGAGTTCGGCAGCGGGGAGGTGGCGGCGGCTAGACGCGCGAGCGCCGCGGCGTCGCCGCTGCGCAGCGCATCGCAGAGGGCGGCCTCCACGTTGCGGATCTCGCGCTCGTCGTCGGCCGGCGCGCCGATGGCGTTCTGCGCGACGAGCGCAGCGAGCAGAATGCAGGCGAGCTTCATGCGTACTCCGATGATTTCAATAGCCGAACCGCGGATGCGCGAGCTGATCGAGAAAATGCAAAACGACGCGCGGTTCGAGCGCGATCGTGAACACGATGCCGTAGACCGCGCCCCACAGATGCGCGCTGTGGTTGACGCGATCGGTCTGGCGCCGGTCCATGTAGATGGTGTAGCCGAGATAGAGCAGCGCGAACACGATCGCCGGCACCGGAAACGCGAACACGAGGATCATCGACCACGGCTTGATCAGAATATAGGCGAACAGCACGGCCGAGACCGCGCCCGATGCGCCGAGACTGCGGTAATTCGCGTCGTTCCGATGGCGCCAGTAGCTCGGCAGCGCCGACAGCACGATGCCGGCCGCGTAGAACAGCGCGTATCCCGTCGACCCGATGTAGGGCCTGAACGCCTGCTCCATCGCCGCGCCGAACGAGAACAGCGTGAACATGTTGAAGAAGAGATGGCCGAAATCGGCGTGCACGAAACCGCATGTCAGGAGCCTGTCGTACTGACGCTGGCGCCGGATCGCCGGCGGCCAGAGCACGAAGCGCTCGATCAGCCGCGGATTCGAGAACGCGGCGAACGAGATCAGGCAGGTGATCGCGATGATCGCGAGGTTTACTGGCGCGGCGAGCATCACGGCTCCGGTCCTGGACGATGCGTGCCACGATACGGTGCGGCGCTACGCCGCGACAAGCCTGCTCGGACGATCACGCGTCCGCGACGACGTCGCTCCACTCGGGATGCCGGCGCAGGTACTGCGCGGCGTACGAGCACCGCGGCACGACCCGCCAGCCGTTTGCGCGCGCGTGCGCAAGCCCACCCTCCATCCGTGCGGCCGCGTTGCAGCGGCCGGCCACCGCGTCGGGTACGCGCGTGTGCGTGATCGTCATGATGCCGCCTGAGAGCTCGTAATCGAGCGTGCAGCGCTCGCCGTCGACGATGGCCTCGAAGCGCCGTTTCGCAGCGTCGTGCGTGACGACCGGTTTCATGCCTTCGCCGGCGCTATCTTGTCGACCCACGCCGCATACGCCTCGATGACCTTGCCGAGGAACTCGCGCGTCGACGCGCTCGTCATCGTCCCCGACGCGTCGAACATCTTGCCGGCGCCGCCGACATACGCCTCGGGCTGCTGCAGCACGGGCACGTTGAGGAACACGAGCGATTGCCGCAGATGATGATTCGCGCCGAAGCCGCCGATCGCGCCCGGCGAGACGCTGATCACAGCGCCGGGCTTGCCGTCGAACCGGTTGCCGCCGTGCGGGCGGGACGCCACGTCGATCGCGTTCTTGAGGACGCCGGGCACGCCGCGGTTGTATTCGGGCGTGACGAACACCACACCCTCGGCGTGCCGGAGGCGTTCGCGAAACGCCGTCCACTCGCGCGGCGGATCCGATTCGAGATCGTCGTTGTAGAGCGCAAGCGCACCGATCTCGACGATCTCGAGCCGCAGGCGCTCGGGCGCGAGCTCGATCAGCGTTTTCGCGGTCTTCCGGTTCAGCGACTCTTTGCGCAGGCTGCCGACCAGAACCGCGATGTCGCGTTGTGCCGTCATGGCGAGGTCCTCTGTGACTCGATCCTGCAGCATAATGCCCGCGCACATGAGCCGCGCTTGAATCCGCTTCCGGGAGCCGATTTCCGCGAAGGCGCCTCCTCTACGCACTCGAGACATGTACTCGTCGCGATATCTCCAGCTCGATGTCTTTTCCGCGCGCACCGGCGGCGGCAACCCGCTCGGCGTCGTCGTCGACGCCGCCGCGTGGAGCGACGCGGCGATGCAATCGTTCGCCGCGTGGACCGGCCTCGTCGAGACGACGTTCGTGCTGCCGCCGACGACGCCGGATGCGGGCTATCGCCTTCGCATCTTCACGCCGGCCCGCGAGATTCCGTTCGCGGGACATCCGACGATCGGCAGCGCGCACGCGGTGCTCGATTGCGGCATCGCCCGGCCCGTCGACGGCCGCCTTGTCCAGGAGTGCGGCGCGGGGCTGCTGCCGATCCGGGTCGAGAGCGAGGGCGATGCGCGCAATCTCTTCCTGCAGGCACCGGCCGCGCGCGTGCTGCGCGAGGACCCGCTCGACGAGCCGCTGCTCGACGCCGCGCTCGCCGGGTCGACGCGCGGCACGCTGCCGCCGGCCTTCGTCGAGGGCGGCCGGCGCTGGTGGATCGTCGAGTTTGCCGGCGAAGCCGACCTTCGCGGCTGGAAGCCCGACCACGCGGCGATCGGCAGACTGGCCGCCGCCACCGACAGCCTCGGCGTCTGCGCGTTCGCGCGCAGCCGATCGCCCGACTACGAGCTCGTCGTGCGCGCGTTGCCCGCGGGCGTCGGCATCGTCGAAGACCCGGCATCGGGTGCCGCGAACGGCCTCGTCGCGGCCTGGATCGCGCACGCCGAGCCCGGCGGCGCGCTGGCCCGCGGCTATCGCGTGAGCCAGGGCCGCGAAATCGGCCACGACGCGTCGATCCTGATCCGCATCGAGCGCGATCGCATCTGGGTCGGCGGCCGCACGCGCACGATCGTCAGCGGCGACGTCTACTGGTGAAGCCGCTCAGACCTTGCCGGCGACGACGTTGACGCTGAGCGCGAGGATGAACACGTCGAAGAAGAACGCGACGATGCCGTGCGCAAGCGCGACGCGTCGCGCGCTGTGGCGCTGGATCTGCACGTCGGACACCTGGAACGTCATGCCGAGAACGAACGCGAAGTACATGAAGTCCCAGTAGTCCGGATCGTCCTCGCCCGGAAACGCGAAGGCCCGCGTCTTGTCCTTGCATGACATGTAGTACTCGTGCGCGTAGTGCAGCGCGAACATCGTGTTGAGGAAGCACCACGACAGCACGCGGCTGGATGCGGCCAGCACGACCATCAGCACGCCGCCTTGCTGCGAC
>CALFNI010000395.1 GCA_937902695.1 uncultured Rhodanobacteraceae bacterium | reverse complement strand
GCGGATGAGTCTCATGATCATCTGGTTGCTTGGGCTCGCCCTTTTCTAGTTCGGTTTCGACCGCTTCGTGCTGGCCCCCAGGCGCGAGGCCGAAGGGATCGCGCGCGCGGTCGCAACGCCGACGCACGACGTGAAGGCCGACGCCAGCCTCAAATCGATCGCCGTGCTGCCGTTCGACAATCTCAGCGAGGACAAGTCCAACGCCTATTTCGCAACCGGCATGCAGGACGAGATCCTGACCCGCCTCGCCGGCATCCACGACCTCAAGGTCATCTCGCGCACCTCGACGGAGCAATACGCCAGCCATCCGCCGAACCTTCGCACCGTCGCCGGCGAGCTCGGCGTCGCGGCCGTGCTCGAAGGCAGCGTGCAGAAAGCGGAGAACAAGGTGCGCATCAACCTGCAGCTGATCGACGCGCGGAGCGACACGCACCTCTGGGCGCAGAACTACGATCGCGATCTCAAGGACGTGTTCGCCGTGCAGAGCGACGTCGCGGCGCAGGTCGCCGACGCGCTGAAGGCGAAACTCCTGCCGGCGGAGAGCGCGCGCATCGGCAAGGTGCCGACGAAGAATCCGCAGGCGTACGACCTCTTCCTCAAGGCCGAATATTTCCTCAATCAGATCGATTCGACGAGCGCGAAGGATCCCGCCGGCATGGAACTGCAAGCCGCCGATCTCTACGAGCGCGCGATCGCCGCGGATCCGGATTTCGCGCTCGCCTATGCGCGTCTTTCATTCCTCAAGAGCTATGGCTACTGGCGGCTCAGTTTCAATCGCCGCGCGTCCACGCTCGAAGCCGCGACGATGGCCGCCGCGCGCGCGATCGAACTGCAGCCCGACCTGCCCGAAGCGCATCTCGCGATGGGCTACGTCCACTACTGGGGACATCGCGACTACGAGGCGGCCCTCAGCGAGTTCGCGATCGCGCAGGCCAGCCTGCCAAACGACAAGAACGTGATCGCAGCGATCGCCTTCGTACACCGGCGGCAAGGCAAGCTCGACGAAGCGGTCGCGGGCCTTCAGCAAGCCGCCGCGCTCGATCCGCGCGACACGCGGCAGCCGCGCGACATCGCGGACACGCTCGGCTACATGCGACGCTATGCCGATGCGTTGATCAGCAACGAGCGTGCGCTCGCCATCGCGCCCGACAACGTCGAGGCGCTCGTGAATCGCAGCGCGGTCCTGCAAATGAGCGGCGACACCGCCGCGGCGAAGCGTGCGCTGGATGCGATCCCGTCCGACGACGACCCGCAAGGTTCGGTCACCTTTGCGCGCGCGAACCTCGCGCTCCGAACCCGCCAGCCCGACGACGCGCTCGCCGCGCTCGCGCACGCGCCCGACTGGATTTCAGACAACGAAAACAACGGCCGAGCCCCGTCCGCGCTGTTGCGCGCGCGCGCGCTCGCGCTCAAAGGCGACGCCGCGCCCGCGCGCGAGGCATTTCTCGACGCGCAGCGTCTGATCGAAGGATCGATCAGGGAAAACGGCGAACAGGCCGTCGCGCGGATCAACCTCGCCGATATCCACGCCGGACTCGGCGCAAAGGATGCCGCGCTGAAGTCGGCGCGTCGCGCGACCGAGCTGATACCGATTTCGCGCGATGCGCTGGATGGGTCGTACTACCTTGCCGAGCTCGCACGCATCGAGGCGCAGGTCGGCGACGCGGAGTCGGCGCTCGGGCATCTGCGCGAGTTGCTGACGGCGCCGGCCGGCTACGTCGTATCGGCGGCATCGCTGGGAGCGGATCCGGCGTGGGATCCGCTGCGCAAGGATCCGCGGTTCGCGACGCTGATCGCCGACGCGCGGGCGGCGGAGGCGCGGCTTGTTCGGTGAAGTGCTCGAGTGGAGGCGTGAGGCGTGAGCCGGGTTGCCCTCACCCTACCCTCTCCCGCGAGCGGGAGAGGGGAAACGAGGTCGAACCGGGATTGCCGAATCTTTTCCCCTCTCCCGCTTGCGGGAGAGGGTCAGGGTGAGGACACGCCGAGCAAGGCTCCCCGTCAACCCGCCGGATGCAGCGTCGTATTGAAGAGATACCGGCTCTCGAAGTCGGTCTTGTCGCCGCCCTTCTTGCCTTTGACCGGCAGGAGGCGCGCGGACAGCGGCTTGTGCCATTTCCATGCGAGTGACGCGACGTCGCCAAGGATCTTCGCGAGATGTTCCTCGCTGACGTCGCCTGGCAACGGCACGGCATCGAGGCCGGTGCCGCACACCGCCGAATACGCGAGCAGCGCATCCATCTCGTAGGCGTTCTCCGCCCAGCGCTGCGCGAGCCGCTTGTCTTCCATCACCGGCAGCATCAGGCCCGAATAGCCGACCTGCTTCACCTGGACCGCCTTCACGGCCGTCGTGATCGCGAGCGCCGCCGTCATCGTGCCGCTCGAGCCGAACTTCGCGCCGGTGAAGCGCTCGATCGCATCGCCGATCGATACGTCGCCGAGCGGCGCGGGCGTCGGATCGACGCCGGCGAACGTCCATCCGCTGGCCGCGGCCACCTTGCTGCCGACCTCCGCGCCGATGCGCGCATGCACCGAGAGCTCGCGCGTCAACGCCGCGACGGCGCCGTCGAAATCGCCATGCGTCGCGCCGAAAGCGGCCTGCACGACACCCGCGCCCTCGAATCCGAGCGAAAACACCTTGCCTGCGCCGATGTGGTACGCGCCCGGATAGAACGGACCGAGCGGCTTCACCATCGCCGTGGCCGCGAACTGGAAGTTGCCCTGGCTGCGCGGGCTGTGGTCCGCCACGTAACGCACGAGCTTCGCGCTCTCGCCGATCGCCTTCCAGTGGATGCCGTCGTCGTCGGCGATGATCGCGCTCGCGTTGAGGTTCGGCAGCGTCGAAAGCACCTCTGCGAGCAGATGCATCGCGGCCGGGTCGTCGGCGTCGTGCAGCATCGCCGGGCCGACGTTCGCTGCGAATCCGTCCTTTTGCGACAGATCGTCGAGCGCTTTGAGGAACACCAGGGCCTGCTCATCCGAGAGGCCTTTCACGAGCTGCGCGAACGGCTGCGTCACGATGCGGACGGTCTGCGTCTCGTAGCCGTGGCTCGCGAACTCCGACCGCGCGGCGTTGAGCACTTTCATCGTGTCCGCGATCTGCGTCTCGTAAGTCGAACGATCGAGGCGGACGAACGCGGTGATCGCGGAGACCTTCGGCTTGGCGGCATCCGTCGCCGCGTGCGCGGTGAAAGCAAGCGTGCAGAGAAGTAACGCGAGAATCAGGCGTTTCATGTTGCTCCCCCGATACAACAGAACCCGTTCCGGCACCATACAAGGCCGGGCCGGTCGTTGTATACGCCGCTCGGCCTCTTCCCATGCGGGCAAGTTGGCATCGCGCCCGCGCGAGGACTAGCATCCGATTGCGCATTGCGAGCGTGCGCCCGGCTCGGGAGGGTGAATGAAGGCAGCCACGATCGCGCGTTACGGATCGCCCGGCGTCATCGAAGTGCGCGACGTCCCGACGCCGGTGCCCGGCGCGGACGAAGTGCTGATCCGCGTGCACGCGACGACGGTCAACCGGACTGATTGCGGCGAGCTGCTTCACCCGACGCTGATCGGATTCATGAGCGGCAGGCGGTCGCGACGCAGGATCCTCGGCATGGATTTCTCCGGCATCGTCGAAGCGGTCGGCGCAGGCGTCGGCCTGTTCAGGCCGGGCGATTACGTGTTCGGCATGTGTCCCTTCCGGAAGGACGGCGCGCAGGCCGAATATTTCTGCATGCCGGAGAGCGGCGCGATTGCGCCCATGCCGCGAAACCTGCGCTTCGACGAGGCCGTTCTCTGCGAAGGCGCGTACTACGCGAATGCGAGTGTCGAGAAGTTCGACTACGGGCCCTGCCACAAGGTTCTGATCTACGGCGCATCAGGCGCGATCGGAACGGCCGCGCTGCAGCTCGCCAAGATACGCGGCGCCGAGGTGACTGCGGTCGTCGCGGGCCGGCACCTCGCGCTCGTGCGATCGCTCGGCGCGGATTTCGCGGTCGACTACACCGCCGATGCGTTCAACACGCTCGGCCGCCATCACGATTTCGTATTCGACGCCGTCGGCAAGCTCGGCATCGGCCGGTGGCGGCGATTGCTCAAGCCCGGCGGCGTGTTTGCTTCGACCGATCGCGGCCCGTGGTCGCAGAACCTTTTCTTCCTGCTGTGGGCCAAGATCACGGGCAGCAGGCGCGTCGACGTTCCGTTGCCGAAGCGCGGCAGCGCGCAGGCGTTCGTGAATGATCTGAAAGACAAGATCGAAGCGGGCCAGTACGTTCCGGTCATCGACCGGCGATATCCGCTCGCGGATATCGCCGATGCGTATCGCTACGTACAGACGGGTGAGAAGGCCGGCGTGGTGGTCATCGATATCGTGCAGTGAGGCGAGCTGCGCGCGCCCGTCGTCACCTCAGGTCCATGGCCTTCGCGATCGCTGCGAACCTGGCATCCGTGCGCAACGCGTCCCACCGGCGATCGACCTTCAGAAACGACATGCGCACGTCGCGCTGCTCATATGCGCGCTGCAGCCACGCGACGGCTTGCTCGGTATCGCCAAGCCCACTGTAGATCGTCGCGATGCTGGTCGCGGGCACGTACTGTTTCTTCGCGCGCGCTTCCAGCTCGCCGACGAGCGTTCGCGCAGCGGTGGTGTCGCCCGAGCGCGCTTGTGCATAGCCGAGCATCGACACGGCCTGCAGGCTGCCGCCGGATGCGTCGCGCGCCTTCGTGAACTCGGCGACGGCCTCGCCGTTGCGGTTCGCGCCGAGCGCAAGACCGCCGAGCGTGAGCTGCGCCACCCAGAAGTCCGGATCGATCGCGAGCGCCTTGCCGGCAAGGCGGCGCGCCTCGCCGACGTCGCCCGCGCTCAACGCATAGCTCGATGCAATGCTGGCGACGAGCGGCGACAACGGATCGAGCGCGAGCGCGCGCCGCGCCTGCGCCATCGCCTCTGCGTGCCGGCCCGTGTTGGACAGGAGCCCGCCATAGCCGAGATGCGCCTCGGTGACGTTCGGATTCAGCTCGATCGCGCGGCGGAATTCCTTTTCGGCCTCGGCCCAGTTCCACTCGTACCAGAGCGCGACCCAGCCGAGCACGGAGTGCGCATCGGCGAGCGCGTCGTCGATCTCGAGCGCCTTCCGCGCGGCGGCCTTGGCGAGCGGAAATGCCTCGTTCGGATCGACGTCGCTGGTGATCGGCAGGCGCCGATACGAATCGGCCATCGCCGCGTACGCGAGCGCGTACGCGGGATCGAGATCGATCGCCTTGCGGAAGTAGTCGATGCCGGCGCGGATCTCGGGCGGCGTCACCTTGCCGATGTGGTAGCGACCGTTCAAGTAAAGCTCGTACGCCGCGGTGCTGCGCGTGGCGCGCGTCGACATCGCGCGCTGCTCGCCCCGATCGAGCTCGAGCGAGAGCGCGCCGGCCACTTTCTCGGCGATCGTGTCCTGCACGGCGAAAACGTCGCCGAAGTCTTCGTCGAACGTGCCGGCCCAGAGCGCGGCGCCGCTCGGCGCGCTCAGTAGGCGCGCCGTGACGCGCATC
>CALFNI010000394.1 GCA_937902695.1 uncultured Rhodanobacteraceae bacterium | reverse complement strand
GACAAACTATTCGAGAAGCAGAGCGCCGGCAAGATCGACAACATCTGGAACAGCGCGTTCGCCGAAGTGCTCGGCGACGGCAACGGCGTCACCGGCATGCGCCTCAAGAGTCTGGTCGATTCGACGACGAAGGAGATTCCGATCCACGGGCTCTTCGTCGCGATCGGCCACACGCCGAACACCGGCATCTTCGAAGGCCAGCTCGACATGCACAACGGCTACATCAGGATCCGCGCGGGCCTCGAGGGCAATGCGACGGCGACGAGCGTGCCGGGCGTGTTCGCGGCCGGCGACGTCGCCGATCAGGTTTACCGTCAGGCCGTCACCTCGGCCGGGTTCGGCTGCATGGCGGCGCTCGATGCCGAGAAGTATCTCGATTCGGGTGCCTGACCGATTCGGCTGCGGCGCAGCACTCCCGTGTCGTCGTCCCCGCGAAAGCGGGGACCCAGCGCCTTCGCTCGCGTTTTGGCCGATTCAAGGCGCCAGGTTCCCGCTCTCGCGGGAACGACGAATCTGACGGTGCCCGCGTGAGCCTCACCGTCCGCTTCCATGCGACGCTCGACGAGGTCGATGCCGGCGCCTGGAACGCGCTGCTGCCGGACGACAACCCGTTCGTCGACCACGCGTTCCTCGCGGGGCTCGAACAGCACGGCTGCATCGTCCCCGCGCAGGGCTGGCAGCCGTACCACCTCGGCGTCTACGACGACGAAACGCTCGTCGCCGCGGCGCCGCTCTACATCAAGGGCAATTCGCACGGCGAGTTCGTGTTCGACTGGTCGTGGGCGAGCGCGTACGCGCGCTACGGGCTCGACTACTACCCGAAGCTGCTGTGCGCCGTGCCGTATTCGCCGGTGACGGGCCCGCGCCTGCTGGTCGGCTGCGGCGAGAACGCGTCCGCGCTGCGCGCGGCGCTGATCGAGATCCTGCGCAACGAAGCGCGCCGGCTCGGGCTCTCGTCCGCGCATCTCAATTTCGCCGCGCCCGATGACGCCGCCGCATTTCGCGACACCGAGTGGATGCCGCGCTTCGACTGGCAGTTCCACTGGCAAAACAGCGGACACTGGCGCGATTTCGACGCGTTCCTCGCCGCGCTGAACCACAAGAAGCGCAAGAACATCAGAAGCGAGCGCTCACGCGCCGCGCGCGCCGGCGCGACCTGCGAAATCAGGCATGGCGACGAGCTCGACGCGCGCGAATGGGATGCGATGCATGCGTTCTATCTCTCGACGTTCGACGACAAGGGCAATTTCCCCGCGCTGACGCTCGACTTCTTCCGCCATCTCGGCCGCACGATGCCGCGCCGCGTGCTCGCGGTGCTGTGCCGGCGCAATGGGCGGCTCATCGCCGGCGCGCTGCTCCTGCGCAGCGCGACGACGCTGTACGGCCGCTACTGGGGCTCGAGCGAGCACGTCGAGGGCCTGCATTTCGAAGCCTGTTATTACCAGGGCATCGACTACTGCATCCGCGAGGGCCTTTCGCGCTTCGAGCCGGGCGCGCAGGGCGAGCACAAGCTCGCGCGCGGCTTCCTGCCGGCGAAGACCGAATCGTTCCACTGGATCGCCGATCGCCGCTTCCGCGCGGCGATCGACGACGCGCTGCGGCGCGAAGCACGCGCGCTTCAGGATTACGGCGAGGAGCTCGCCGGGCACTCGCCGTACGCAGAGCGTCCCGTCAGCCCGCCGCTGGCGCAGGCGCCTTGACGGCCGCCTGCGGGAGACTGTCGATCAGCTCGGAGCACCACGCAGCAAGCAGGCGCGCGGGATCGACTGCGGCCGGCTCCGTGTATCGAAGCGGCATCGCGTCCGCGACACGGGCTTCGACAAGCGTGAAATCGGCTTCATCGCCCGGCGCCGGCATGCGGTTCAGCGCATAGAGCGCGACCGCGTAGCGGCGCACGTCGGCCATGCTTATCGTGTCGCCCGCGGTGATGCGCGCGAAGAGCTCGCGGAAATGCCAGCTGTGTTGCGCGGTCGGCGCCCTCGCGCCGTAGGCGAGCTTGCGCGACAGCCAGCCGACGAGCACCTTGCCCATCAGCTGCTGGGGCGACCGGAACGGCAGGTGCGCAAGCCGGACGCCCTCGACCGCCGCCGCCGCATGGACATTGAGCGTGCTGCCGGACCGGTTGCAGAACGCGTGATTGCCGCGCGCGATCAGCCAGTCGCGCGCCATCACGCGCCGCGAAATCACGATCTTCGGCAACGGGGGCAGCGCGGTTTCGATGCGCCAGCGCAGCGAATCGAGCGGGTGCATGCCGGGCGCGTCGCCGGTGCCGGGCACATACGTGCGCCATTCGATGTTCGCCACGTCGTTCGCGCAGGCGTCGAGCGCCGCTTCCATCGCGTCGCGCCCGGGCGCGTCGATGAACTCGTCCGCATCGATCGGCACCACGTAGTCCGCGCCGTGCTGCTCGAATGCGAGCCGCGCGAGGCCGGTCATGAACTCGCCCTGCCAGTAGCCCATTTCGCGACGCTCGGGGCGTCGCGTCAACACCGTCAGCGGCATCCCTTCGGCGGCGAGCGCCTGCAGGATGCGCGGCGTCGCATCGGACGAATCGTGATCGAAGACGATCATGCGATCGACGAAGCCGAGGTTGTGCCGAATGCCGGCCTCGATGATGTCGGCTTCGTTCTTGACCATGCCGACGCCGACGATGCAGCCCATGCACGCCTCGCCTGCCCGCCGCCGCTTGTGGATGACCTGCGCTAGGCTATTGGAATGCCCTACCGGCGACAACGCAGCGCGTCATTCGATCGTTCGGTCCGCTCGTGATACGGATTCCGTTTCTCGATCCCGCCATGCCGGAGGCATTTCCGCCGGTCGAATCCGCGCTCGCCGAGCCCGACGGCCTCCTCGCGGCCGGCGGGGATCTCTCGGTCGCGCGCCTCCTCGCCGCCTATCGGCTCGGCATCTTTCCGTGGTACTCGCGCGGCCAGCCGATCCTCTGGTGGTCGCCCGATCCGCGCACGGTGTTCGACACGGGACAGATGCACGTGCCGCGTCGGCTCGCGCGCTTCCTTCGCACGTGCGCGTGGTCGCTCAAAGCCGACACGGCGTTCGATGCGGTGGTGCGCGCATGCGCCGCGCCGCGCGCGAAACAGCGCGGCACGTGGCTCGATCCGGACATGCGCAAGGCCTACCAGCGGCTCCACGAGCTCGGCCACGCGCATTCGATCGAGGCCTGGGACGGCGATGCGCTCGCGGGCGGAATCTACGGCGTCTCGATCGGCCGCATGTTCTTCGGCGAATCGATGTTCAGCGCGGCCGACAACGGGTCGAAAGTCGCGCTGCTCGCGCTCGCGCGGGCGCTCCGCGATTGGGGCTATCCGCTGCTCGATGCGCAGGTCGCCTCGCCGCACCTCTTCACGCTG
>CALFNI010000393.1 GCA_937902695.1 uncultured Rhodanobacteraceae bacterium | reverse complement strand
AGCCGAGCGCGAGCATCACGAAGAACGTGCCGATCAGCGACAGCGGCATCGCGATGACCGGGATGATCACGGCACGGAAGCTGCCGAGGAACAGGAAGATCACGATCGTGACGATGACGAGCGCCTCGATCAGCGTCTTGACGACTTCGTGGATCGACGCGGTGATGAACTTCGTGCCGTCGTAGACGATCTCGCCCGAGAGGCCGCTCGGCAGCTGCGCCTGGATGTCCGGCATCGCGTCGCGAACGCGCTGCGCCACGTCGAGGATGTTCGCGTCGGGCGCGACCTTGATGCCGATGAAGACGGCGAGCTTGCCCGAGAACGACACGTTCGCGTCGTAGTCCTCGGCGCCGAGCACGACGTTCGCGACGTCCTCGAGGCGGACGATCGCGCCGTCCTTCTGCTTGATCGCGAGCTGCTTGAACTCGTCGACCGAGTGCAGGTCCGTCGCGGCCGTGAGATCGACGCTGACCATCTGGCCCTTGGTCGTGCCGACGGCGGCGAGATAGTTGTTCTGCGCGAGCGCGGCGTAGACGTCGGCGGCCGTGACGCCGTGCGCCGCGAGGCGCGCCGGATCGAGCCACGCGCGGAGCGCGAACTGGCGCCCGCCGAGGATCTCGGCCGTCTGCACGCCCTGGACCGCGTCGAGCTTGGGCTTGACGACGCGCGCGAGATAGTCGGTGATGCTGTTGGCCGGCAGCACGTCGCTGCGGAAGCCCATGTACATCGCATCGATCGTCTGGCCCATCTGCACGTTGAGCACGGGCTGCTGCGCCTGCGGCGGCAGCTGGTTGCGGACCGCGCTGACCTGCGTCTGGATCTGCGTCAGCGCCTCGTTCGCCGGGTAGTTGAGGCGCAGCGTCGCGGTGATCGTGGACACGCCGGTGACGCTCGACGACGACAGGTAGTCGATGCCCTGCGCCTGCGATATCGACTGCTCGAGCGGCTGCGTGATGAAGCCCGCGATCGTGTCCGAATCGGCGCCGTAGTACGCGGTCGTCACCGTGACGACGGCGTTTTCGGTCTTCGGGAACTGGCGCACCGAAAGATCGGCGAGCGCGCGGACGCCGAGCACGAGTATCAAGAGGTTCACGACGATCGCGAGGACCGGCTTGCGGATGAAGATGTCTGTGAAGTTCATGGCAATACCTCGGTGATCCGCTGCCTCAGTGCTCTTGCGGCGTCGGATTCGGGCTGTTCGCCGGCTGCACGCTGTTGTCGATCGTGATCGGCGAGCCGCTCTTGAGCTTCACCTGCCCGCTGGTGACGACTTCGTCGCCCTCGTTGAGGCCCTTCACGATCGCGACCTGGTCGCCGCGCGTGCCGTCGGTCGTCACGAACGTCTGCTGCACGACGAGCTGGTCGGGCGGCAGCGCATTCTTCGCGTCCTTCTTGTCGTCCTTCTTCGCGTCCTTGGCGTCGGCCTTCTTCGGATCGGCCTTCGCGCCGGCCGCGTTCTGATCGGCGTTGGCGGCCTTGTTCTCGGCCTGCGCCTTGTCGAAATCGGCCTTCTTCTTGACCAGGTACACCGTCTCGCCGTACGGGTTGTAGACGACGGCCGTCTGCGGCAGCGTCAGGCGACGCTCCGCGCCGCCGACATCGACGTTGACGTCGGCGAACATGCCGGGCGCCAGGACCTTGTCGGGATTCGGCACGCTCGCCTCGACCTGCACGTTGCGCGTATCGCTGTCGATCTTCGGGCTGATCGCCGAGAGCGTGCCCTCGAACGTCTTGCCCTTGAACGCGTCGAGCGTCACGTTGACTTTCTGGCCGACCTTGAGCGCGGCGAGATCGCGCTGCGGGAGGTGGAAGTCGACGAAGATCGGGTCGAGCTGCTGTACGGTCACGATCGTCGTGCCCGAGTTGAGATACGCGCCCGGATTCACCGTGATGATGCCCGCGCGGCCCGAGAACGGCGCGCGGAGCTCCTTCTTCGAGACGTTCACCTGCTGCTGCTGCACGGCGGCCTGCTTGGCCTTGAGGTCGGCCGCGGCGGCATCGTAATCGGCCTTGCTGATCGCCTGCGCGGCGAGCTGCTGCCTGGCGCGATCGAACGTGACGCTGGCGAGCGCTGCGGCGGCTTCCAGCTGATGGAGCTGGGCGACGTCTTCGCTGTCGCGCAGCTGCAGCAGCACCTGGCCTTCCTTGACCTCGTCGCCGGACTTCAGGTTGACCTTCGTCACGAGCCCCGCGACGTCGAGTGCGAGATCGGCGCCGCGCACCGCGCGCAGCGAGCCGACGGCATTCAGCGCCGGCTGCCAGTCCTCGAACTTCGCCTTCGCGGTGCTGACCACCGACGGCGGCGGCGGCTTCATGCCGGCGATCATGTGCATGACCATCGCAACCTTGATGCCGACGATGGCGCCAATTAGCACCAGCACCGCGACGATCATGATGATCATGCGCTTGGTCGTGCTCGGCTTGCGTTCGTTCCTCTCGACGCGCGTCTGCATGCGCGGCCTCCTCAGTGCGAAACCCGAAAGTGGTTAGGTCGATCCGTCTTCAGTTCGGCGCCGCGGCCGGCGTCGCCTGCGCGAGCGCCGGCGCCTTGCCTTCGTTCCAGCCGCCGCCGAGCGACGCATACAGCGCCGCCGTGTCGGACAGGCGCGCCGCACGCGCCTGGATCAGGCCGATCCGCGCCTGCTGATACTGGCGCGTCGCGTCGAGCACCTGCAGGTAGCTCGCCGCGCCTTCCTTGTACTGGATGTTGACCAGACCGAGGCTCTGCTTCGCGGACTGTTCCGCGTCGTACTGCGCGTGCAGGTTTTCGGCGTCGAGCTCGAGCGCATGGAGGCTGTCGGCGACATTCTGGAACGCACCGAGCACGGTCGTCTGGTAGTCGGCGGCCGCCTTCTCCAAGCCCGCTTCGGCCGCGCGCTTCTCGGCGCGCAGCGTGCCGCCGTGAAAGAGCGGCTGCAGCAGGCCGGCGCCGAGGCTCCAAACCTGCGTGCCGCCGGAGAAGAGATCGCCCGTGTGCAGGGCCTGCGAGCCGTAGCTGCCCGAGAGCGTGATCTGCGGCAGCAGGTTCGCCGTCGCAACGCCGACTTGCGCGGTCGCCTGATGGAGCTGCGATTCGGCCGCGCGGATGTCGGGACGCTGGCGCACGAGGTCCGACGGCAGCGTGACCGGCACTTCGCGCGGCAGCGTCAAACCGTCGAGGTCGAGATCGGCCAGCGTGACCTCGGCCGGAAACTGGCCGAGATAGACCGCGAGCTGCGTCTGCGTGCGCGCGAGCTGCTGGCGCAGCGGCGGCAATTGCGCACGGACCGTCGCCACCTGGGTGCGGATCACGAGCACGTCGGCCAGCGACTTGGCGCCGATCTCGTGCTGGCGCTCGACGAGCTTGAGGTTCTCTTCGTACGCCGCGCTGATCTCTTCGGTCGCCTCGATCTGGCCGCGGAGCGACGCTTCGAGAAAGCTCGTCGCGACGACGTTCGCCGCCAGCGTGAGGTACGTCCCCTCGAGCTGATATTGCTGGAAATCGGCGATGGCCGCTTGCGCCTCGATGCCGCGGCGGATGCCGCCGAAGAGGTCGAGCGTGTAGTTGATGTTGACGCCGGCCGTGTAGACGTTGAACACCGACTGGCCGGGCGCGAGCTGGCCGAAGGAGTTGGCGTTGCCGCGCTGCGCGCCGACATTCGCGTCCACGCTCGGGAAGAGGCCGCCGTTGGCCGCGCTGACGTTTTCCTGCGCCTGCTTCAATGCCGCCTGCGCCGACGCGATCGTCGGGCTGTGGGCCAGCGCCTGTTCGACGCGACGATCGATCTCCTCGCTGGCGAACGTGGTCCACCACCGCTCGGGCACCGGCTGCCCTTCAAGGAACTTCTGCGCATCGCCGGTCGGCGCGTCGGTCGCCGTCGTGGCCTCGGGCAGCTTGTCGGCCGTGTACGCGGGCACCGCAGGCGCATCGGGTGCACGGAAGTTCGGCCCGACCGCGCAACCCGCGAGGGCGGCGGCGATGATGAGCGCGCAGAGCGGACGAAGGCGCAGACGCAGCGTCAGTCCGGCCGTCGCGGCACTCGCGGCGTGCGAGCGCCGAAGGCCTCGAATCCTTTTCATGAGCCGTTCCCAAAACTGAACTTGTGAGTACAATAATAAACGGGCGGTGCGGCCCGTTCAAGAGTGCCGAGTTCGGTTCGGCCGGAGGGACGCACACCTTAGCGTCGGTCAGCGGCCCGAACAATGGACAGATGTCATGCCGCGCGGGTCCTGATCGGGATCAACGGCCTGTCAGGGCCATCAGCGCGGCCGGATAGCGCGAGCCCTGCACGGC
>CALFNI010000392.1 GCA_937902695.1 uncultured Rhodanobacteraceae bacterium | reverse complement strand
TCCATGAAAACGGACACCGCCATGAGACGCCCGATCCGAAAGCCCTTCCCGCCGGGCATCGTCACGGCGGCGCTTGCACTCGCCCTGCCGTGCGCGGCCGCGGCCGCCCCGCCGTATCCCGCGCCGCCCGCGAGCGCCGCGCCGCCGGACGACGGTCAGTGGGCGATGCCGGCGAAGAATTACGCAGCGACGCGCTTTTCCGAGCTCAACGAGATCGACGCGAACTCGGTGAAGAACCTGCAGGTCGCGTTTACGTTCTCGACGGGTGTCACGCGCGGGCAGGAAGCGGCGCCGATCATCGTCGACAACACGCTCTACATCGTCTCGGCGTACCCGAACAATCTCTTCGCGCTCGATCTCACCAAGCCGGGCGCGCCGCTGAAATGGATCTTCAAGCCGCAGCCGGCCGCCGCATCGCAGGGCGTCGCATGCTGCGATGTCGTCAATCGCGGCGCCGTGTACTGGAAAGGCAAGGTCATCATCAACACGCTCGACGGCCAGACCATCGCCGTCGATGCGAATACCGGCAAGGAAATCTGGCGCACCCGGCTCGCCGACATCAACAAGGGCGAGTCGATCACGATGGCGCCGCTGGTGGTGAAGGACAAAGTGCTCGTCGGCGATTCCGGCGGCGAGTTCGGCATCCGCGGCTGGCTGACGGCGCTCGATGCCGACACCGGCAAGATCGCCTGGCGCGCATATCACACGGGTCCCGACAAGGACGTCCTGATCGGCGACGACTTCAAGCCGTTCTATCCGTCCGACCGCGGCAAGGATCTCGGCGTCACGACCTGGCCGCCCGACGCGTGGAAGATCGGCGGCGGCAGCATGTGGGGCTGGATCGCCTACGACCCCGATCTGAACCTCATCTACGACGGCGTCGCCAATCCGGGCCCCTGGAACTCCTCGCAGCGCCCCGGCGACAACAAGTGGACGGACGGCATCTTCGCGCGCGATCCCGACACGGGCGCGGCGAAGTGGTACTACCAGATGAATCCGCACGACGAGCACGACTACGACGGCATCAACGAGATCGTGCTGCTCGATCTCCAGATCGACGGCAAGCCGCGCAAGGTGCTGGTGCATCCCGATCGCAACGGCTATCTCTACATGATCGACCGCACGACCGGCGAAGTGCTCGAAGCCGATCCGTACGGCGCGGTCAATTCGATCACCAGCGTCGATCTCAAGACCGGCCGGCCGAACGTCAACGAAGAAAAGAACACGCCGGTCGGAAAGGTCGTGCACGACATCTGCCCGACCGCATCGGGCGCGAAGGACTGGAATCCTTCGGCGTATTCGCCGCGCACGGGCCTCCTCTACATCCCGCACGAAAACCTCTGCATGGACTGGGAGAGCGTGCAGACGAACTACATCGCGGGAACGCCGTACGTCGGCGCGAACGTCGTCATGAAGCCCGGGCCCGGCGGCAACCGCGGGGCGGTGACCGCATGGGACGTCGCGAACCACAAGGCCGCGTGGGAGATCAAGGAGGATCTTCCGGTCTGGAGCGGTGCGCTCGTGACGGCCGGCGACGTCGCCTTCTACGGCACGATGGACGGCTGGTTCAAGGCGATCGACGCGAAGAACGGCAACCTGCTCTGGCGATTCAAGTGCTCGTCCGGCGTGATCGGCCAGCCGGTCGCGTACCGCGGCCCCGACGGCCATGAATACATCGCGATCATGTCGGGCGTCGGCGGCTGGGCCGGCGCGATCGTCGCCGGCGACCTCGATCCCCGCGATCCCAGCGGCGCGCTCGGCTTCGTCGGCGCGATGCCCGATCTCAAGCAGAAAACGACACCCGGAGGGACGCTCTATGTATTCGCGCTCCCGCATTCTTGAGGCCGCGTACGTCGGCCTCGCCCTGGCCGCCATCGCCGGCTGCGGCAGGAACGATCACACGAGTGTCGCGCAGGCGGCGCCCGATCATCCCTCCCCGCAAGGCACGCCGGTATCGCCGCTCTTTCCCGGCGGCGGCTCGGCGCCGCCGCCTGATCCGCAGGGCGCGAGCTACGACGGCAACGCGCAGGCGATCGGCGAAGGCAAGCGCCTCTTCGACTGGTACAACTGCTCGGGCTGCCACTTCCACGGCGCAGGCGGCATCGGACCCTCGCTGGCCGATTCGACCTGGATCTACGGCGGCACGATCGACCAGATCTACGCGTCGATCTACCAGGGCCGTCCGAACGGCATGCCCTCGTGGGGCGCCAAGCTCTCGCCAACCGAAATCTGGGAGCTCGCCGCATACATCCGCTCGGCGGCGAAGGACGCCGAAAACGTGCCGATCCCGACAGCGCCGCCGCCCGCCGTTCCTGTCGGCGGCGCGAAGACCGTCGACGCGCCGTCGCCGGCGATCGTCGATCTTCCGCCCGCGAATGCGACGAACGATGCCAGCGCGGCGAAGCCGTAGCCTCACGCTGGCCGGAATCGCGCTCGCCTGCGCGTGCGCATCGCCTGCGCACGCCGGCGAAGCGCGCACGCTGCGCGTCTGCGCCGATCCGGCGAACCTGCCGTATTCGAACCGCGATCGCGCCGGCTTCGAGAACGCGATCGTCGACGTCGTCGCGCGCGCGCTGCATGCACGCGTCGAATACGTATGGTGGTCGCAGCAGCGCGGCTTCGCGCGAAAGACACTCGGCGCCGGCGCGTGCGATCTCTGGCCCGGGGTCGCCACCGACGTGACGACGATGGAAACGACCGCGCCGTATTACCGCTCGACCTACGTCTTCGTCACGCGCCGCGCCGAGAACCTCGACATCGCATCCTTCGACGATCCGCGTCTGCGGACGCTGCGCATCGGCGTGCAGATGGTGGGGAACGACGCGACCAACACGCCGCCGGCGCACGCTCTCGCTCAGCGCGGCATCACGTCCAATGTCCGCGGATTCATGATCTACGGCGACGGCAGCAGCGCATCGCCCTCGCCGATCATGCAGGCCGTCGCCGACGGCTCGGTCGACGTCGCGATCGTCTGGGGTCCCGTCGCGGGCTGGTTCGCCAGGCACTCGAAAACGCCGCTCGACCTCAAGCCGACGCCGCCGCGCGACGGCGCATTGCCGATGACATTCGACATATCGATGGGCGTCCGGAAAGGAAACGACGCGCTGAAATCGGATGCCGAACGCGCGCTGGCCGACGAGCGCGATGCTGTCGGCGCGATACTCGATCGCTTCGGCATTCCGCGCGTCGCGCCGTCGGCGACGCCGGTTTCGATGCGCTAGTCGCTCGGGCGCGCGCGCGGTCGCGGCGCGGCTCGTCGATCCTTCGACGGCCGATCAGCATGGTGTTTCGACGCGACCGCACTCCGGACCAGCCGCCTACTCCAGATTCTGCACCTGCTCGCGCATCTGCTCGATCAGCACCTTGAGCTCGACGGCTGCCTTCGTCGTGCGCGGATCGGCCGCCTTGGAGCCCAGCGTGTTCGCCTCGCGGTTGAACTCCTGCATCAGGAAGTCGAGGCGGCGGCCGACGGCTTCCTTCATGCCGAGCGTGTGGCGCGCCTCGGCGACATGCGCGGTCAGTCGATCGAGCTCCTCGTCGACGTCCATGCGCTGCAGCTGCAGCACGACTTCCTGCTCGACGCGGCCGGGCTCGAGCGGCTGCTTCAGCTCGGCGAGCCTTTGATCGAAACGCGCGCGCATCGACGCGCGCACCTCGGGCAGGTGCCCGCGCACGTCGACGACGATCTTCTCGATCGCCTCGAGCCGTTCGCCGAGAAACCCCCCGAGCCGCGCGCCTTCGCGCCCGCGCGTCTCGACCATCTCTGCGAGCGCTTCGTCGACGACCCTGAGCGCCGCCGCGCGCAGGGAATCCTGATCGTTCTCGCGCTCGAGCATGACGCCCGGCCAGCCGAGCAGCGCGACGAAATCGACATTGAGCTGCGGAAACTTCGCCGCCAGCGACTGCGCGGTCTCGGCGAGCCGCCCGACGAGCGCATCGTCGAGCGCGATCGCCGACGCCGCCGTCGGCGCCGGCTTGTAACGGACGCCGAGATCGACCTTGCCGCGCGATAGCTTCGCCGCGACGCGCTCGCGGATCTGCGTCTCGAGGCTCCGGAGCTCTTCCGGCAGGCGCAGGCCGAGCTCGAGATAGCGATGGTTGACCGAGCGTATCTCGATCGACAGCGTGCCGCTGCCGACGTCGGATTCGGCGCTCGCGAAAGCGGTCATGCTGCGCAACATCGGCTTATCCCGAAAGTAATCGACCGCGCAATGGTAAACTCGCGGCCCGCTTCGACGATACCTTCCGATGACCTTTGCGCGCCCGTCCCGCCGTGCCGCCGACCAATTGCGGCCCATCACGATCGAGCGCGGCTATACGCGGCACGCGGAAGGCTCCGTGCTGATCTCGTTCGGCGACACGCGCGTTCTCTGCACGGCGAGCGTCGAGGAGAAAGTGCCGCCGTTCCTGCGCGGCAAGGGCGAAGGCTGGGTGACGGCCGAATACGGCATGCTGCCGCGCGCCACCGGCGAACGCACCCAGCGCGAAGCCGCGCGCGGCGGACAGGGCGGCCGCACGATGGAGATCCAGCGCCTGATCGGGCGCAGCCTTCGCGCGTGCATCGACCGCGCCGCGCTCGGCGAGCGCACGATCACGCTCGACTGCGACGTGCTGCAGGCCGACGGCGGCACGCGCACCGCAGCGATCACCGGCGCCTACGTCGCGCTCGTCGACGCCGTGCGCTGGCTCCGGCAGCGCAACGCGCTCAAGCGCGATCCGATCTTCGGCGCGGTCGCAGCCGTCTCGGTCGGCATCTATCAGGGCACGCCGGTGCTCGATCTCGACTACGCCGAGGATTCCGGCTGCGATACCGACATGAACGTCGTCATGAACGACGGCGGCGGATTCATCGAGCTGCAAGGCACGGCCGAGGGCCACGCGTTCCGCCGCGAAGAGCTCGACGCGCTGGTCGCGCTCGCATCGAACGGCATCGCCGAGCTCTGCGCAAAGCAGCGCGAGGCGCTGGCCGGCTGAGCGGTGACGCTTCGTCGTCTCGTCGTCGCGACCGGCAACGGCGGCAAGCTCGCCGAGATCCGCGACGTGTTCGCCGGCACCGGCATCGAGCTCGTCGGGCAATCGGAGCTCGGCATTTCCGACGCGGACGAGACCGGTACGACATTCGTCGAGAATGCGCTCATCAAGGCGCGGCACGCGTCGCGCGCGGCGGGATTGCCGGCGCTCGGCGACGATTCCGGCATCTGCGTCGATGCGCTCGGCGGCGCGCCCGGCCTCGTTTCCGCGCGTTACGCCGGCGTCCACGGCGATTCGGCAGCGAACATCGCCAGGCTATTGGCGGCGCTCGCAGGCATTGAAGATGGCCGGCGCAGCGCGCATTTCCATTGCACGATCGTGCTGCTGCAGGGCGCCGACGATCCCGCGCCGCTGATCGCCGAGGGCCGCTGGCAGGGACGCATCCTGAACGCGCCGCGCGGCGCGCTCGGTTTCGGATACGACCCGATCTTCTTCGATCCCGCGCTCGGCAAGGGCGCGGGCGAGCTCGAGGCGGCGGTCAAGAATCGCGTCAGCCACCGCGGGCAGGCGCTTGCGCGGCTCAAGGAATTGCTCGCAGGGTGATACTGCAGAGTGCCCCGGCGCAAGCCGCGCCGAGACCGGAACGACATGACCCACGCTGCGCCGCCGCTTTCGCTCTACGTCCACATTCCGTGGTGCGTTAAGAAGTGCCCGTACTGCGACTTCAATTCGCACGCACGCGAGAGCGCGATGCCGGTCGATGCGTACATCGACGCGACGCTGGCCGACCTCGATCGCGACATCGAACGGTTCCATGCAGCGCTCGCAGGCCGCAATGTCCTCAGCATCTTCTTCGGCGGCGGGACGCCGAGCCTGTTCGCCCCGGATGAGATCGCCCGGCTGATCGACGGCGCGGCCGCGCGGCTCGCGTTCCGCGACGGCATCGAG